>JAFGGE010000052.1 GCA_016930745.1 Sedimentisphaerales bacterium | reverse complement strand
TGTTTTGCCAGCAGGTCCTGGCCGGCCCCTTCGGCGACAACAATAACGGCATGGTTGCGTTTGTCGAGCCGATGTTCCAGATGGGCCAGCAGGCCGTTGGGCCCATCCAACTCGAACGGCACCTCGGGCACCAGGACATAATTGACATCGTTACTGCCCAGAGCGGCCGAGGCGGCAATGAATCCGGACTGGCGGCCCATCAGCCTTACCAGGCCGATGCCGCGGATGGCGTCGTGGGCTTCCACATGGGCCCCGTCGACGGCCTCGACGGCCTTGGCGACGGCGGTCTCAAAACCGAACGACTTTTCCACAAAACTCAGGTCGTTGTCGATGGTCTTGGGAATCCCGATCACGGCGATTTTCAGGCCCCGCCGGGCGATCTCCTCGGCAATCCGAAGGGCCCCCTTTTGCGTGCCGTCGCCGCCGATGGTAAACAGAAGGCTGACCTGCCGCTTGACCAGCGTATCGACGATCTCGCCGGTCCGGTCCCCGTACCCCCGCGCTGAGCCCAGCAGCGTGCCGCCCTTTTGATGAATATCCTCGCACAGGGAGGCGGACAGATAAATCGGCGCAAACGGCGCCTCACAGGTCAGGCCGCGGTAGCCGAATCGAAAGCCCGTGATCTTTCGCACGCCGTAGCGATACCACAGACACATCACGATCGAGCGGATCACGTCATTGAGGCCCGGACACAGCCCCCCGCAGGTCACGATAGCGGCATGGGTCTGGGCGGGATCGAAATAGATTTTTTCGCGGGGACCGGCCTTTTCCAGCCAGAACTTTCGATCCCGGCGGCTGTCCTCCGGGCCGGGCTCCAGGTCGATGGCATGGGCGATGTACTCGCCGTCGCCGACATAATTGGCCTGGAAATCCCCATCTTCATGGGATAAAAGAATGGGAGAAGCAATCGTTGCTTCCCCCAGCATATCGATTCGGAAATCCATTTCGCTCACTTGTAATACCCGCCCATTCTCCCCTTCGGATTCAAATCTTTTTTAATCCTACCTGCGGCCTGGAACATAGTGGGCTGCCAGCCATTCCAGATCCCGGCCCTCGCTGGGCGCGTTGCTGGTTCCGCCGGATCGGCGGATCGTATCGCCGTCCACCCATTGATGTTTTTCCGCATGACCGTCGGCAAAGCCGATCGTGCTGCGGTCATTATGAAAGATTGCCATCGGATCAATCCAGGAAGGGGGAGGTCCGTAATTCATGATCCAGGAACCCATGTTCCAGCCGCGGTCATCCGTGTTTTCCAGAAAAACAATCTTCGCCGCAGGAGTCACGATTTCATTCATTTTGTCAACGCATTTGGGATGATTCGGCTGTTCGCCATGCATTAGGCCGGTAATCGAATAACTTCGCTTACCCCCCCGTCCTGTTGTTTTTAGGTAGTTTTTATCCCCCGGACAATGCCATGCTTTTTCACTGCCCACATACGGCCCCAGCGCGCCGCTCATGATTCCATTACCCTCATCCTCCAGAGGACAGGGAATCGGATCTCCGGTGTATACCCCATCTTTATCGTGAGGAGGATTGACAAACCAGGCATTGTCTTTGTATGGACCGCCATAGGAGGTTGTAGTCAGCCAGAATTGCAGATTGGCATAGGTCGATTCTCTCGGTACATGCCCGTTACACAATTTCGATTCATTTTCATCGGCATACAGGAACCATGACTTGGATATGCCGTTCACATTCGCCAGGCAAACCGCCCCGGTGGCCTGGTTCTTGGCGATGTTCAGCGCCGGGATCAGGATCGCCAGCAGGATTCCGATAATGGCGATGACAACCAACAGTTCGATGAGAGTAAAGGCTCGTCGTTTCATAGTATAAAACCCCTTACTTCTTAATGCTGCCCGGGAATATAACCCTTAGCTAAATAATTGACATCTTCTTTTTCTTTATCCGTGGCCGGCGTAAAGTTGAAATTAAAACCCGCCGTGCCAATGTCGGTCGCATGATGGGCCCATTCGATCATCCGTTCACTGACCCAGCGATGTTTTTCGGCATGGCCGTCGGCAAAACCAAATGTGCTTCGTTCGGCATGAAAGATGGCAATCGGATCAATCAGATTGGGATTTTGTGTATTGGCCCCGCCCATGATCCAGGAACCCATGTTCCAACCACGAGGATCTACATTTTCGATGAAAACGTATTTTTCACCCGGCGAAATAATTTGATACATTTTTGTTGCATATCCAGCCGAAGTTGTGCTGGATTCCCCGCTCATCATCCCTTGAATCGACGTACTCCGATACCCTCGATCCATCAGATTCCAGCGGTTGTCTCCGGGACAATGATAGATCTTTTCCGTCATTGTATAGGGCCAAAGTGTGCCGGCCTGATACCCACGTATTTCATCCTCAAGACTGACAGGGATGTTGCTTGTAATCAATGCACCACCTTCCGGACGAGGAGGTCCTAACCATTGTTCATCATTGTAGGTATTCCCCTCGCAGATTGCTCCATCGTTTTCATCCTGATACACATGCCAGGCCTGCGCCAGGGCGCGGTTGTTTGAGGAACACATAATTCCCGTGGCCTGCATTTTGGCAATTTGCAGGGCGGGAATCAAAATCGCCAAAAGGATCCCGATAATGGCGATCACAACCAACAGCTCGATTAATGTAAAGCCTCTTTTACCCATGTAACCTTCCTTCCACACACTCTGTTTCTTGTGGAAGACAATTCCCCGCAGAGAATTCAGAAATGTCGCCCACTAACACACTCCACTCTTCACTCATTCAACGCCCCAGTCATGGCATTTATTATACTCCCTGCCGGGAAAAAAAGGAATTTTTTTCTAAAAAAAGGGGATTTCACGGATGAAACCGCCGCTGGGCGCCCCGAAACCGGGCCAAAATAAGGCTTCCAACCCCAGTAGCTGGCGGGATGGTTGTACCCGCAGTCATTCCGAGCGCAGCGAGGAATCTGCTGCGTGCATGGGAACCGGCTGAATTGCTAAAACAGTGTCAACTCCCGAAAAGTAGATCCCTCGACTTCGGCCTTAGGCCTCGCTCGGGATGACGTTCCTCCCCGATACCCACGCATTCGATAATCTGACACGGAAACCGGAAAAAAGGTTGCAAAACCGGCCGAGTTTGCCACAATATCCGCAGAAAGGGAAGATTCGTTTCGCACGGGAGCGCATGGACGCATGATTTTCACCCTGCATCGGTATATATTTCGCGAATTGTTTCGCGTGTTTATCCTGACGGGCATCGCCCTGACGCTGACGCTGAGCACGGGCCTTCTGTTTCGCCCGATCCAGGAATACGGCGTCGCGCCCGGGCAGATTCTGCACTTGCTGGGTTATTTTCTCCCGATTACGCTTACGTTTGTGCTGCCGATGGCGGCCCTGTTTGCCGGGGCGCTGGTCTACGGCCGGCTGGCCTACGACCGCGAGTTGGACGCCTGTCGAGCCAGCGGGATCGGCCTGATGAACCTGATCTATCCGGGGCTGTTTCTGGCCGTGCTGGTCTCGATTTCCACCCTCCTGCTGAGCTTTTATATCGCCCCCAATTTTGTGCATCGGGCCGAGGCCGCCATCAAGGCCAACGCCAAGCAGATCCTCTTTCGGAATCTTCAGCGCAAGGGATTTTATCAGATCCATATGGATGGGAATTTCTTTGTCATTTATGCCGACCGTGTCCAGCCGGCCGGGAACCTCCTGGAAGGCGTAATCATCACCAAGCAGAAAAACGACCGGATTACCGATTTTATCACCTCCCGCGCCGCCGGCGTGGAGATCGACACGCACAGTCAGTTCAACGATATCACCATCGTTTCGCAGGAGACCATGGAATTCAACGAATTCCGTCAATCGGATATCGGGAAAGTTTCCTTTACGGGTCGGATGCCGTCGCTGCTGGAGGACAATATCAAATTTCAGACGATCGACCGGCTTAAGCAAATCAAGGCCGATCCGATGCAGTTTCAGCCGATCCGCCAGCGGGCCCTGGACGCCCGTCAGCAACTGATCTGCGAGATGCTGGCCGACGACATCCGGTCGCGAATGACCCAAAGCGACGATTATTACGAGCTGGTCGGCGAAGACCGAACCCTTCGTTTCAGTGTCGCCGCCGTTGCGCCGGACTCGACGCGAAAGGGGAAATGGCGTCTGCAATTGACCGGTCCGATTCGCCTGTTTGAGCTGGATCCGCAGCGACAGAAGCTGATTTGCGAATGGAAGGCCGAGAAAGGCTTGCTTTATTATGACAATTCCGGCCTGAGCGCTACTCTGGATATGGTGCTCGACAGCCCCGTCTGGGATCGCGGCCAGGGGGTCAGCGGAATCGCCTCCAGCCACGTCATCAAGGGACTACAAACGCCCGCTGCGGTTCTGGACAGGCTTCCTTCGGATCAGATCCGCCGGCAGGTGACCGACGCCGCCGATCTGGTCGGAAAACCCTCCAATACCCTCCTGGGAATGCGCAATGATCTGCAGATGAGGATCAAGCGAACCATGGATGAGATTGTTTCCGAGACCCATTCCAAGCTGGTATTGGGACTGGGATGCGTCACGCTGATCCTGACCGGCATCGCCCTGGGAATCCTCCTGCGCGGAGGGCATCTGCTCAGCGCGTTCGGCGCCAGCTCCATCCCCGCCGGGGCGTTGATTGTCTGTATCATGGCCGGAAAGGATCTGGCCAAGAATCCGGCCACTCCCGCCACGACCGGCATCTTCGTCATGTGGTGCGGACTGGCTTTCTTATCCATGATCACGCTGGTGCTGTACCGAAAGCTGACGCGAACCTGATGGATGAATGGTCGTTATGAAAACGCTGGATCGATATGTCGCGAAAAATTTTATCGTCGGATACATCATCACGACGCTGGTGCTGATCGGCCTGTGCACCCTGGTGGATCTGTTTGTCAATCTGGACGAATTCGCCGAACATTCGCAGTACGGCGCCGGAACCGTGCTGGGCAACATCGCCGGTTATTACAAGGCCCAGAGCATGTTGTGGTTTCGCGATCTGGCCGGGCTGATCACGGTGGTGGCCGCCGTCTTTTCGCTGGCGCGGATGACCTACGCCAACGAGCTGATCGCCATTATGGCTTCCGGCGTTAGCCTCAAACGCGTGATTGCTCCGATTGTGCTGCTGTCTCTGGTTTCCATGGGCCTGCTGATCGCCGATCAGGAGTTCGTGATCCCCCGACTGGCCCATCAGCTTATCCGCTCGCATGATTACGATCCGGCCGGGGAAGAGGTGCGGAATGTCTGGTTCATGACCGATGAAAATCATTCGCTGATCTGCACCCAGCGATTCGAGGGAACCACAATGCACCAGCCGACCTTCATCCTGCGAAAACCGATACCGGAGAGCCCGGGCGTATACGAAGTGGTCGATATTATCCATGCGGAGAAGGCGGTTTACGATCCCGAAAAGGCCGGCTGGGGCCTGCAGGAAGGACGTTACTGGATCGCCCTGGATCCTCTGGATTTTTACGTAACCGACCTCAAACCCGAACAAATCCCCCTTAAACAACAGGAAGGGTACAAGTCGCTGCTGAGCTATTCCCAACTGACCGCTCTGGAAAAACACCAGCAGCGAATCAAAGACCGGGCCGAGCTGTATTTGCATAAACACGCGCGCATCACCGATCCGATCATCAGCGTGATCATGCTCATGCTGGCCCTGCCGGTGCTGGTCGTACGGGATCCGAAAACGCTCAAATCGGCGATCATGAAATGCTTCGGCATGGTGACGCTGTGTTTTATCGTGGCGTTCCTGTGCAAAATGTTCGCCACGGAAGAATTCTTTCATCGCGTCCGTCCGGAATTGTGGACCTGGGCGCCGATCATCCTTTTCTTTCCCATCGCGTTTATTGAGCTGGATGCGATGAAGACGTAAGCGGCGACCGCAATTCCTTGTTGATTCGCACGCTGCACCATTCCCGGCCGCACATGGTGCAAAAGTCCTCGGTTTCATGCACTTCGGCCATGCGGCTTTGGCGGCAGGCTTCCTCATGCATGGCCCGGGCGGTCCGGGGATCGATGGATTCGGCCAGATGGGTTTTCCAGTCCAGATTGGCCCGGGCTGCGCTGAGTTTTCGGTCCCGGTCGGAGGCCCCCGCTAAACCGCGCGCCACATCGGCGGCATGTGCGGCGATTCGGGCGGCCACGACGCCCTGACGGACATCCTCGGCGTTGGGAAGACCCAGATGCTCTCGCGGCGTCACATAGCATAAAAACGAGGCGCCGTAATAGGCCGCCGCCGTACCCCCGATGGCGCTGGTGATATGATCGTATCCCGGCGCGATATCGGTAACCAAAGGGCCCAGCACATAAAACGGGGCGCTGTGGCAGATCTGGTTCTGGATCTCCATGTTATACTGAATCTGGTCAAACGGCACATGTCCCGGCCCTTCGACCATGACCTGGCATCCCTTTTCCCAGGCCCGCTGCGTCAACTCGCCCAGAACGCGCAGCTCGGCAAGCTGGGCCTCATCGGTCGCATCGGCGATGCAGCCCGGTCGAAGCCCATCCCCCAGGGAAAAGCACACATCGTGTTCCCGCATGATATCGCACAGGTCGTCGAACAGGTCATACATCGGATTCTGCCGTCCGTGATGGTGCATCCATTGGGCGATCAACGCCCCGCCGCGGCTGACAATCCCGCAGACGCGACGACCGACCAGGGGAAGATGCTCCCGCAGCAGCCCGGCATGAATCGTGAAGAAATCCACCCCCTGTTCGGCCTGTTTGGTTATCACGCGCAGGATCGTTTCGTGGTCGATATCCTCCACGCTGCGATCCGTGATCACTTCGTAGATCGGTACCGTGCCGAAAGGGACAGGACAACGGCTCAGCAGCTCCTGCCGGATATGGTCCAGGTTGCCCCCGGTGCTCAAATCCATAATGGCGTCGGCGCCGGCTTGCAGCGCCGTGTCCATCTTGGCGATCTCTTCGTCCAGCGAGGACCGTATATTGCTGACGCCGATGTTGGCGTTGACTTTTACAGTGCAGGTCCGTCCGATGCCCGTGGGAATAAGCACGCCCGATAAATGGACGGGATTGGCCGGGATGACCAGGCGTCCTGCGGCTACTTCCTGTCGTACCGTTTCCGCGGCCAAGGCTTCGCGTTCGGCGACGGTCCGCATCGCCTCGGTAATCTGCCCGTCCCGTCCCGCCTGCAATTGTGTGGTCATGCTGCTTCTCCCAATAAAAAACGCTTCCAGAATCTGGAAGCGACGTCTCTCAAAAAGTACTTTCTTTTTGCCGTCGCTTCCCTCCGCAGGTCCGTCGCTGTGCGACTCCCTGATCAGGTTCCAAGGGCCTGTCTCAGATCCGCTCTCGGCGGATCACCCCTAGCGAACAAGAGTATCATACCCCATGGGCGACGAAAGGTCAAAGGATTTGTCGATTATCGCAGTTTCAGCGTCGCCAGGGCCAATATCGCAAACGCGACCTCCAGAAGCCAGAAACGAACCACCACCTGCGGCTCGGACCAGCCGGAAAGGTGAAAATGATGATGAATCGGGGCGCAGCGAAAAATGCGCTTGCCCCGGGTATATTTGAAATAGCTTACCTGCAGCACAACGCTGATCAATTCCATGATAAAGACCCCTCCGATCAGCAACAGGAGGATTTCGTGCCGTGTCACAATCGCCCCATACCCCATGGCCGCCCCCAGCGGCAATGAACCGATATCCCCCATGAACACCTGCGCCGGATGGCAATTATACCATAAAAAACCCAGCATCGCCCCCATAATCGCGGCATAGAACACGCACAGCTCGCCGGCCTGCGGGATATGCGGCAGCAGCAGGTATCGCGCCCACATCACGCCTTCGGGATTTTCGGACGTCTGGGAATACGACATCTTTTCCGAGGCCACATAACACAGGACGATCAGCACAAAGGATACAATGCCCAGGCATCCTGACGCCAAACCGTCCATTCCGTCGGTCAGATTGACTGCATTGCTCGTCGCCGAAATATATAGAATCGCGATGATCGTAAAAACGGCCCCGGCCAACGGAATGCCGTATTTATAAAAGGGCAGCCATAGCCGGACGGCGTCGTCAATCTGTCGCAGGTTCAAGTACAAAAACCACCCGACCAGGACCGCCCCGCCGAACTGGCATGCCAGTTTTTCCCATGGTTTCAGACCATCTCGATTTCGGGGGTGGGTCTTGGCCGTCAATTTGAGCCAATCGTCGCAGGCGCCGATCCCTCCAAACCAGATCATCACAAACAGCGCCTTTTGCACAAAGGGATTGGACAGATCCGCCCAGAGCAGAACGCCCGAAAAAATCGCCAGCAGAATGATCAAACCGCCCATGGTCGGCGTGTTGGCCCGTTCTCGCATCAGTTCATTGAGGGCGGCGTGATGAAATTCAGGCCGGTCCCCGATCTTCATACGCATGAGCCAGCGGATAATACGGGGGCCGGCCAGAATGGAGATTACGATGCTGACCAAAGCGGCGGCGATACTGCGGAACAGGACATTTTCATAGGCGTAAAAGCCGGCAAACGGCGTATCCTGGCCACTGCGAAGATACTCAAGTAAATGATATATCAAACCGTCTCGTGCCTCCGCCGCCAGCTATGCCGGTCGACCAACCTGCTGAGCGGACCCAAACAACATTTCCAGCCGCCGGACGGCCTTTTCCAGCCGTGCACTGCGCGACCCTTTTACCAATACTATATCGTCCGGCTGCACAAATCCTTGTAGATTATCGCATAACAAATCCGTGGTTTCGAAGACTTCCACGATCGCGCCGGATCGAATCCCCGCAAAACCACGGGCCACCGCCGGGCCAAACGGTCCCGTCGCCAGGAGCGTCCGAACGCCATGATGAGCTGCCTGAGCCCCCAGGATTTCATGAAGCCGCTCGCTTTCAGCCCCCAATTCGGCCATCGTGCCGCACACAAACAGGCTCCGGCGATGCTCTTTTTCGGCGACAAGCTCCAGGCACTCCAATGCGTTGGCCATAGAGGCCGGATTGGCATTATAGCAGTCATTTAGCAGCAGGAGTGGACCGGCTTTTTCGATCTGCAACCGCATGGATACCGGTTGAAAGCTCGAAACAGCCCCGGCAAACTCCGTTACGGACACGCCAAATTGCCGGCAAACCGCCCAGGCCGCCAGCACATTCAAGACATTGGCCCGACCGCATAAGGGAACTTCTATCGAGACTCCTTCCACGGTCAGCCGACCGTGGTTTCCCTCGCTGCATACCTGCACAGCTCGAATATCGCAGTCTTTACCGCATCCAAACGAGGAAAAATCCAATTCCTTCTGTCGGCAGTATTTTACGAGTATATCCTGATCCCCGTTAATCAAAAAGATCCCGCCGGCACGCAGCCCCGAAACGATAGAAGCCTTTTCTTCCACAATGGCCTCTAGGGTTCCGAAGCCTTCCAAGTGGGCCGGCAACGTATTGGTCACAACCGCTATATCCGGGCAGGCTATGCCGGTCAGGTAGGCGATTTCGCCGGGAGCATTGCTTCCCAGCTCGACAATCACGACCTCTCGATCCTGATCCGCCCAAAGAATCGTCAGGGGCAGGCCGATCGCGTTGTTGTAACTTTTCCCCGCCTGGTGACAGCGATATTGCCTGCTTAACACATAATGCACAATTTCGCGCGTAGTCGTCTTGCCCGCCGATCCTGTAATCGCTACGATCTTAAAGCCCATTCGTTGGCGATACCACCGGGCCAGATCCCCCAGAGCTTTGATCGTATCCGGCACACGCATTACCCGTTTGGACGAAATCACACAATCCTCCCGTACCACAGCGCAGACGGCTCCTTTATCCAGAGCCTGTTCGACAAAATCATGTCCGTCAAAAGTTGGCCCTTGAATGGCAAAAAAACAATCCCCTGCCCTTACCGTCCGCGAATCGGTACTGATAGCGCCAACACGACTGGGATCATTCAACAAATCCTGTCCGACCTCACCTTGAATCGCCCTGGATAACTCATGTATCGACAATAAATCCATTTGATCCTTGTATAACATTCTTACGGCTTTTTACCGGATCTTACTCGTTATTCACACACATAACAATTCTTTGGCTACCTGCCTATCATTAAAATGAATCTTTTTCGTTCCCAGGATCTGATAGTCCTCATGCCCCTTACCGGCCAGTAAAACGATGTCACCCTTGCGTGCTGCGCGAATCGCGATTTCAATCGCGCCCCGCCGATCCGGTTCTACGAAAATTCGTTTAT
>JAFGGE010000051.1 GCA_016930745.1 Sedimentisphaerales bacterium | reverse complement strand
TTCGGCAGGATGCAAGTCAGAAAACCTGCCTGAGATCGAGTGCATGCGGTAGTTCTCGCGAGTTGGAATACCGGCGTGGCTTTGGAGCGGATTGGCTTATGGGCCGAACCGCGACATCAGGATTCATGAGGAGATCACTCATATAGTTCTGACCGCCGTTTCCTTCGCGGAAGCGGCGGTTTTTTTATGCCCGTGTTGACAACGGGCCGCCGGCTTATCCCGAAGGAACGGCCAGGGCCTCACGGATGGAATCAGTGTGCGCTTGCGGGAATCAATGCTGTGCCATTTCCATCCCGGCCCGGCGGGGCTGCGGTACTTTTGCGGGTCGGTCGTCGAAGTTGTCATGATCTGCCGACAGCGACGACGGCCGACATTGACGGATGCGGGCCGCGGTGGTCCACCATTATATGAGTTGGATTCTGAAAGGAAGGTGATTGCGATGAAGTGCTGGATGAGAGTCGGCGTATTGGTATGGGCAGGTTCGGTTGTGCTTGGAGCAGTCGAAGCGGGGATGCTCAGCGATTTTGACGATCTTTCCCTTGCGCCGCAGTCGTACTGGAACGGACAGGATGGATCGGGCGGATTCGTCAGCGGGGCGGGGCATTTCAACAACGGCTTCACGGATTGGGGCGGCGGCATAACCTCCTGGGAAGGTTTTGCTTATTCGAACCGGACCGATGTCCAGACGAGCGGATTAGATGGGCAATATACCGCGATGACCGGCGGAGCACAGAGCGGATCCAACTATGCCGTTGGATTCGTAGGATTTTCGCTGACACCCGTGATCACGTTTTCCGAGCCGACCATCGTGCAGGGAATGTCTGTGACGAATACCAATTACGCCTACTATACCCTGCGAGATGGGGATCCGCTGTTCGGCATTGATCCGTTCTCGGAAGGGGACTGGTTTGTGCTGACGATCACCGGCAAAGATGCCGCCGGTCAGGTGGTCGGCGCCGTCGAGACGGCCCTGGCCGATTTTCGGGACGGCAGGAACGAGCTTCTCGATGCGTGGAGATATGTGGATCTGTCCGGGTTGGGCGCTGTGCAAAGCCTGGAGTTTACGCTGGCCTCGAGCGATGTGGGTCCGTGGGGCATGAATACGCCGGCCTATTTCGCGATCGACTCGATTGTTCCCGAACCGGCAACGCTGGTATTGTTGAGCGTGGGGGGGCTTATCCTGCGGCGAAGAGTTCGATAAGGATGGATTACGAAGTATGAAAAGGCCGTTGATGCTCATCACGTTGGGACACATATTGGCCTGTTGCGTCTGGGCGGGCCCTTACAGCGATCCGGGTATAATCGCCTATCTGGCTTCGGATGGAGGACCGGCTCCATCGGCGGATGATCCCAACGCTATATTGAATCCGATCTTTCGCGGCTGGGCAACGGGTTGGAAGGATTATGAACCCGCCGATACGCAGTGGTCCGGGCCTTGGAACGATCCTGCCAGGGCGCTGGGCCCGGCAACGGGGGATCAACTGGACATCGTTAGTCTGGGTGAGTTGAATGCCGATGAAATTGCTTCCGGCGCGTTGCCCGGACAGATCACGCTGACGTTTGGCGATCCCAATATCCCGGACGATCCTAATGGTATCATTCGGAATGGACTCGGCTATGACTTTGCCGTTTTTGAAAATGCATTCGTTTCTTTGAACACACTGCCCAGCGGCTCGATCTTCGGGCAGATGTTCGCCGAACTGGCCTATGTGGAGGTCTCCTCGGATGGGGAGCATTTTGCACGATTTCCCTCGGTGTCATTGACGAGCTCTGCGGTGGGGGGATATGGAACAATTCAAATCAGCGACATACACAATCTGGCCGGCAAGCATCCGAATTCGTACAGGATGAGCATGGGAACGCCGTTCGATCTTTCCGATCTGCTGGATCATCCTCTGGTAAACCAGGGGCTGGTTGATCGGAATCAAATTCGATACATCCGGCTGGTGGATGTGCCCGGCAGCGGCGATTGGCGGGATGAAGCGCAGGTGTTCATCGATCCATCAACAGGGCTCGACTGGCAGCCGTATGTAACCGACCATCCTGTCTATGATGTCTGGCCGACGTTCGGATCGGGCGGATTCGATCTGGAAGCGATAGGCGTCCTGCATGAGCAGAAGTATGCCGCCGACATCAATCTGGACGGGAGAGTGGATTTGCGGGATTTTGCATCGTTGTCCGGGGCGTATCAGACGCATTTTGGGCAGGCCGCCCATTCGAATCGCTGTGATCTGGCGGATCAGGATTGGACGGTAACTCCGGCGGACCTGATTGCATTCAGCCAGGAATGGTTATGCGAAGAGGATTGGAGACGGAAAGCGAAATAGGTTGAATATCAGAGCAAAACAATCGGATCATAAAAGGCCCCGGGCATTTACGCTGATCGAACTGCTGGTAGTGCTTGTTGTCATCGGTATCCTGCTGAGTCTGGTAGTGCCTTCTTTGCTGGCCGCCCGGCGCCAGGTACGCACGGTTATCTGCCGTTCCAATCTGCGGCAGTTGGTCTATGCCAACTTGGGTTATGCGACCGAGAGTGAGGGCTTCTTTGTTCCGGCTGCCGCAGATATGTGGGACAGCAGCGGCCTGCAGCGCTGGCATGGCATCCGGCAGGACCTGGATCAGCCGTTCGATCCGCTACGGGGTCCGCTGGCCTCGTTTCTGGCCGACGGCAAGGTCAAACAGTGTCCGCAGCGTGTAGATTTTGTGCAAGGGCAGCAGTGGGCGGCCAATTTCGAACAGGGCTGCGGAGGATACGGCTATAATATGGCCTATCTGGGCAGCTCGCTGTGGCGATCCGAAGCTGGCCTCTCGCATACGCAGCGCTATGCGATGACCACCCGCACGACCGAAGTGCGTTCCCCCGGCCAGACCCTGATGTTTGCCGACTGTGCCCTGAGTCTCCAGGATGGGCAGTATATCGAATACTCCTTTGCCGAGCCGCCGTTTACCGTCTTTGATGGTCAGGTTCTGACGGACTTTTTTCTGTCGCCGTCCATCCATTTCCGCCACAGCCGCCGCGCGAATATCGGCTGGACCGACGGGCATATTGAGCCGCGCGGTATGGGGGATCTGGACTCAGAAAACATCTACGGTGTGGAGTCTGCGACGATGAACCTGGGCTGGTTCCACCCGGTCAACAATTCCCTCTTCGACCTGCAATAAACACAATTGCCGGTTGAACCGGACCGATATCCTCGTATAATACCGATATGATTTCCGTCAATGGAGGCAATTTATACCGTCGATTTCGAGACGCATCTGCGCAGCTTATGCAGTCTGTCCACTATTTACTCTGGCCGGGGGTGTGCGATTGCTGCGGCGAGCCGGTCGAGGAAGAGGAGGGCGGGCTGTGCCGTCCATGCTGGCAGGGCTTGCTGGAGAGCACAGCGGGTGATTATTGCCCCACCTGCGGACGGGACGCCAGCCGGTATGGGCTTGTGGAGGAGCGCTGCGGGCAATGTCAGGGACTTACGCTGGAGGTGGATGGCATCGCAAGGGCAGGCGTGTATGGCCCGACACTGCGGGAATTGATTCTGGCGATGAAGTTTCGCGACCGGCCCGAGCTGGCCCGAAGGCTCTGTCCTCTGCTGGATGCGGCTCTGCAGGCGGCCGAGTTTGCCGGGCGGATCGAATTTTTCGTGCCTGTTCCCCTGCACTGGCGGCGCAGGCTGATGCGGGGTTTCAATCAGTCCCACCTTTTATGTAAGGGACTCAGGTCGCACGCAGCGCCGGTCAATACGGATCTGGTCCGCATCCGCTATACCGAGCGGCAGTGGAACCTGACCCCGGCCGGGCGGAAACGCAACGTCAAGGGGGCCTTTGCCGTCCGACGCGGGCATGATTTTTCGGGAAAAACCGTCTGTCTGGTCGATGATATCACTACCAGCGGGGCGACGCTGAGCGAGTGCGCCCGTACCCTTAAAGAGGTCGGCGCTGCCCGTGTGTATGCCCTGGTTGCCGCCGTGGCAATGCAGGATTTGGCCTGAGGTTGCCGTTGATATTGCAGACGAACCGGACGGATGGTATAAGCTCCCGGATGATTCGAGGTTTTCGACAAATCGCTTCTCTGACGCTGGCCAGTCGCATTCTCGGCATGTTGCGGGATGTGGCCTACGGCTATTATTTCGGCGCAGGCGGGCTGATGGATGCCTGGACGATCGCCTTTCGCATTCCGAACCTGGCCCGTCGCATGTTCGGCGAAGGAGCCGCGGCCGCCTCGTTCATTCCGGTCTACAGCGAACAGCTCGAACAGGACCGCCCGGCCGCCATGAAACTGGCCAATACCGTAGTGACCGTCATTTTTCTCCTGCTCAGTGCGGTCGTTCTACTGGGTTGGGGGGGTATTGTGCTGTATCGGATGCTGGTCGAAGCGCCCGACGACACAAAACTGGTGCTCAATCTCACCTCGGTCATGCTGCCGTATATGGTGATGATCTGTGTCGTGGCGATCCTGGGGGGCATCCTGAACGTCCACAGGCATTTCGCCGCTCCGGCGGCGGCGCCGATTGTGCTCAACGTCCTGATCATCGGCGCGTTGATCGTGACCGGTCTGGGCGGGAGGATCGGACCGCGGCAGCAGGTGTATTTTGTAGCCGTTGCGGTTCTTTGTACGGGCATTCTTCAGATGGCCATGCAGATGATTCCCTTACGCAGGCATGGGGTACTCATCCGTCCGACCTGGCAGGTCCAATCGCAGGCCTTTCGTAAAATCCTCTGGCTGATGGGTCCGATGATCCTGGGCCTGACGGCTACCCAGCTCAATACGCTGGCAGACGATATCATCGCTTGGGTGTTCAGCGGTTCGGAGGACAAGGGTCTTTCGTTTGTCTTTTTCGGGCGTCAGGTCAGTTATCCCCTGCTTCGCGGTTCGGTATCTCATCTATACTATTCGCAGCGATTGTACCAGTTCCCTCTGGGCGTACTGGGGATTTCGCTGGCGACGGCGATTTTCCCGGTGATGAGCGCCAATGCCGCTCGGAAAGATTACGATGCCCTTTTGGCTACCACCGCCCGGGGCCTGGGCGGGGCGGTATTTATCTCGCTTCCGGCGATTGTAGGGCTGATCCTGATCAACCGGCCTCTGGCTTCCGTCTTGTTTGAGCATGGCCAATTTACGGCGGAAAGCACCCGGGCGGTCGCCTGGACACTGAGCTTCTATGCGTTGGGATTGTGCGGCTATTTCTCTCAGCAGATCGTGACCCGGGCCTATTACAGCGTCCAGGATTCCCGCTCCCCGGCGATTACGGCGGTCATCGCTGTATTGGTGAATCTGTGCCTGAATTTAACCCTGATCTGGCCGATGGGAACGGCGGGATTGGCGGCATCGACGGCGGTCTGTTCCTATCTCCAGGTGAGTATTCTGATGTGGGGATTAAGAAAACGATATGGTTCGGCGGGGATGCGCGGCCTGTTCGGCATTACGGTCAAATCGATCCTGGCGACGGCGATTATGGGAGGTGTGGGGTATCTTATCCTGTGGCTTGTGAAAAAGTGGCCCCAGTCCTTTGGGTATGACCTGGTCCGTATGGGGATCGTCGTTTCGGCATGCGGGATTGTATATGTATCCCTTTCAAAGGCCTTTTACAATCCTATGCTGGGACTGATTATCGGGGGTCGTGCCGCCGGTGTCCGTAAAAGCCATCCTCCGAAATAAGGATGTCTGTTCCCTCGTTAGGGCGGCACAGGATCGTATCTCTTGCCGGCCGGTATGATTTGACTTCAGATATCCCGGGCGGTATAATCTGACCGGTCCATATGGACGATACAACCGGGGATAAGTCCCTACGCAGTGTATATAACCTGTGATTTTAATGAGACTTACGAACCTTCGCTGAAACCGGAATCCTCGGAGGCGTGAGGATGGCCAACAAAGGGAGACTGTGGATGATCAGGACCAGATCTTATATGGCATTTGGCGTGCTGATGTGGATTGTTTCTTTCTCGGCATGGTCCCGGATTCAGGATCCCTACAATGAGTTGTTTTCGCCGCTGATCGCCGAGACTTTTCATAAGGTGGCCTATGAAATCTATACCGCCCCGACCGTCACAGACAGCGAACTGGCCCAGGCGGTCTGGTTTCTCGAGGCCGTCACCCGTCTGGATCGAAGGCCTAATTATGTTTATGCCGACCTGCTGAGGGCCTGTTCCCGCTCCAATCAAAGATACTATACGGCCATGGTTCTGCAAGTGTTGGGGGAATACGCTGCCGATGCCAATATCGACCTGCAGGTGGTGCGGGAGGCCGTCGATTATCTATTGAACGCCGCCGACGATCGAAAAAAGCGGGAGGAGATCCTGGAAACGCTTTTAAAAGTCACCTCGGGTAAAAATACGTTATTGCGAAGCGACCTGCAGATGCGGTTGGGTTTTTTGGCCCTCGAGCGAGCGGATAATCAGGCCGCCACGAACTACCTTACGCTGGCCTATGAGGACAATCCCTACAATCAGATTGTATTTGCCAGGGTCAATGAATTGGCACGTCAATCCGGGCAGGCGGTACGTGACGATGTGGTTGCCAAACATCTTCGGCTGGCGGTTCAGGCCAATCCGCTGCATCTGGATACGGCGTTGTCCTTTGCCCAGTATTCCGAGCTGCTGGGGATGTACAGCGTAGCGGCAGGGACCTATGCCTTTTGTGCGGACCTGTTTGCGTATCTGTATCCGGACGAACCGCTGCCGGCTTCCTTGTACATCCCCTGGGCTCTGGCCTGTTACAATACCAACCGGCAGCAGGACAAGTGCATTCAGATTGCCCTGAAGATTCGCCGCCAGGGACACTTCGATCTTCTTTTGGAGGGAATCGCAGCCGCGGCGGCTTGGGATATGGGCAATCAGGAACAATACCAGCGGTTTCTGGCGGCGGGCCAGGAGGCGGAAAATCTGTTGGCGCAGGAGGCGCAGAACAGCCGGGTAAATCCCTTGCAACTGGCCTGGTTTTACATCTTCGTGGATGTCAATCCGGAAAAGGCGCTGGCCTGGGCCAATACGGCGTATGCCGCAAGTCCGAACGATCCCGAAGTCAAAGCGGTATTCTCTTATGCCCTGACGGTCAACAACCAGCCCGACCTGGCCAAAGAATATATCGCGGATTTGACGGACAACAACCAGATCGCCGCCTTCACGCTGGCCAGTATCCTGCTGACCGAAGGAAAGAAAGAGGAGGCGATCAAAAGCTGGAAACAGGCGATCGAAATGGATGTTATGTCGCTGGTTGCCCATCGGGCAAGGAAGCTGTTAACCGCCAACGGTTCGGAATACATCTCGACTCTGTCTCCTGAGCCGGTTCTCCAGGCATTGAATGAACGCTTTGGCAACCGGGTAATCCCCCAGTTCCGCACAGCGCAGCAATTGCTGATGCCTAAATTTAACGTCAGCGGACTGGAGTTTTCCTTCGGTCGCTCCCTGGACGCTCAGTTTACCGTGGTCAATCAGTTGACCGATGGGCCTTTGGTGATCGCGCCGGAAGGTGTTTTTCAGGGACGCATCCGGGTAGATGCCCTGGTGCGGGGAGATCTGACGGCGGCCTTTGCGGGATTGATCGAGAGGACAATTCGACCGGGAGCGGAAGTCGGTCCGCGGCAGCATGCCTCGGTCGGCATGAATCTGATCACCGGCCCTTTGCGTGATCTTTTATTGACCCATCCTCAGGCGTCGGTGGAAATTGAATTTGTGGCCTTTCTGGATCCGATTTTTGACGCGGCCGGAAAGGTGCATAATGGAATACCGGGCATTGAGCCGACTACCGTCGTTGTGAAACGGGAAGGAGTGAACATAAGCCAGAGCTATCTCCTGCAGCGGCTGGATGCCCTGGCCGAGGGACTGGAGGGGCAGAAGGTCCGGGCCGGGCAACTCTTTACCGGCCTGCTGGCCGAGCAGTACGCCATGAGAAAATCCGGCCCGCTGTATCGGCATGTCTATATTGAAAAACCCATATTAATGGATGCGATTCGTCGTGGTCTGAGGGATTCCAACTGGAAGGTCCGCGTGCAGGCCCTGGCCGCCTTGACGATGTTGCCTGTGCCTTTGGAGTACGACTTGACGACAACCGTATCCGGCAATTTGTCTTCGGAGGACTGGCCGGTACGTTTGATGACCCTGTATATCCTGCGGCATTCCGAGGGCAGGGATTTCCAACGGGTGCTGGATTGGACAGCCCGTACCGACACGCATCCTTCCGTACAGGCCATGGCCGTGGCTTTGGGAGGTGCGGTCCCCCAGGATTCCGCTGCTCCCGGGGCAGAACAACCATAAAACGAACTTTTTTTGTGAAATCGAACCCAACGGGCGAAGATTCCCCTTGCAGGATCGATGGATTTTTACAAAAATCGCTTGTAATATGGGATGGGATTTCGTAATCTTCTGCCCTCGATAGAAGTGATCTGTTTATGTAAAAGTCTGGAAAGGGATGGATATGCCGGCAAAAGTAGATGCGGATAAGTGCACCGGTTGTGAATCGTGCGTGGACGCCTGTCCCAGCGAGGCGATTTCCATGGTGGATGGCAAGGCTGTGGTCGACCCGGAAAAATGCGTCGATTGCGGCGTTTGCGTGGATGAGTGCCCGGTGGGAGCAATCAGCATGGAATAAGTGCAGTTGGGCCCCATCGTCTAGGCAGGCCTAGGACACCGGGTTTTCAACCCGGCAACAGGGGTTCGAATCCCCTTGGGGCTACAATATCAAAAACCCTTGTAAGCCAAGCGTTTACAAGGGTTTTTTTGCGTATATGAGAGGGGTGTTTTGCACAGAGACCGTATACCCCGTGCCTATCCAGCACGAGGTCCGATATGTCCCCTCTGGAATTATATGAAAAAAGCGAGGAAAAGCCTTGGAACCGTTCCCTGAAAACGTCGATAAAGCTGTGAAAAATATCCCTGTTTGTGCGACAAGCGAGATTGTTATCCACGGAGATATAGGAACATGCGAATTTTCCGGAGTATTGGGTCGAAATTCCTTGCGGCCGTGGTCCTGTCGGTCATCCTCTTTTCACTGGCCGGGATGATCCGAACCTGGATTTCCAGTCGGAATCATCTCTTCCAGCTCATTGACAGTCAGGCCCGGCTGGCCCTGGAATTCGACCTTGCCGTCCGCGAATACGTTGCTGACTATGTCCGACCCTTTGCAGAACAGGCCGTTTCTGACGGCGAATTCCTGCCGGAAGTGATGTCCACCAGTTATGCCGCTCGGGATGTTTTTGAGCGAGTGCGGCAGACCTTTCCGGACAGTATTGTCAAGTTTTCCTCCGATAATCCGCGGAATCCCAAAAATCAGGCCGGTTCGGAGGAGATGGAGATTATAGCCCTTTTCAATCAGAATCCGGACCTGGAGCGAACCATACAGGATATTATCCTTGACGGTCGATCCTACCGAGCACATTTTAGCGCCCGTCGCATGGAGAAAAGCTGTCTTCGGTGTCATGGCGATCCAAAGGATGCGCCGCCTTCGCTTGTGGCTCGTTACGGGGACAAGGCGGGTTTTCACAGGCCGATCGGGGAAATAATCGGTCTGGACATGGTGGCTATCCCCATGGATAAGTATCAGGCGGCCCTGGTTCATAGTATGAGCTGGAATGGTATCTTTCTCGGAGTCGGCCTTCTGCTTCTTTGCGGTACGATTCATGGTGTCTTTCATGGTCTTGTAGGGCGGCGTTTGTCCGTCATTACACGGCATTTTCGGATGGCCGGGACCGATGGGACGTCTCTGCAGGAGATGGCGGATCGATCCGAGGATGAAATCGGGCAGGTGGTGCAGGGTTTTAATGAATTGACCGGCAAACTTCGCAGCGTGCATCAATCCCTGGAAGAACAGGTTTGTGTGCGAACCGCCGAACTGGAATCGGCCAATACTAAATTGCGGCAAACCATTGACCGGCAACAGGAAACGGCGCTGTCTCTGGAGCAGGCCAAGGACCAGGCGGAGTTGGCAAATCGCCGATTGACCGACGCCGTGGCGCATGCCCGGATGATGGCGCAGGAGGCCACCAGCGCCAATCATGCCAAGAGCGATTTTCTGGCCAATATGAGCCATGAGATCCGCACGCCGATGAACGCTATTATCGGTTTCAGCGAATTGCTGTTGGGCGAAAACCTCGGCCAGGAGCAGCGTTATTTCGTCGAAACGATCCATCGAAGCGGCAATGCTCTTCTGGAGATCATCAACGATATCCTGGATTTTTCCAAGATCGAAGCCGGGCGTCTGGAAATCGAATGCGTCCAGTGCGATCTGCATGAACTGCTGGACTCCATCGATTCGATGCTGCGTCCGAACGCCGTCGATAAGGGACTGGAGTTTCAGATTCTGCAATGCGACCGCCTGCCGCGGCATATCCGGACGGATCCGACCCGATTGCGTCAATGCCTTCTCAATCTGTTGACCAACGCCATCAAGTTCACCGACCAGGGCCATGTTTATTTGAATGTATCGTTGGAAGAGAAAAATCGGACGGCCCATATCCGGTTCGATGTGGAGGATACGGGCATCGGCATTCCACAAGATAAGCAGCAATCCATTTTTGAGGCCTTTTCTCAGGCCGACAGCAGCACGACGAGGCAATATGGCGGGACGGGTCTGGGGCTGACGATTACACAGCGGCTGACCGAATTGCTGGGAGGCCGTTTATCTCTGACAAGCGAACCGGATCGAGGTTCCGTTTTTTCGATCTGTTTGCCTATCCCGGCCGATGCCGACGATTCAGAGATGCTCAATAAATACGGGATAGCCGATGAAATCGATCCGTCCTCTTTGGCCTCCCCACATCCATCCTTTGCGGGGCGTGTATTGATTGCCGAGGACAATCCGGCCAACCAGAAGCTGATGGAGGTGCTTCTGACGCGGGAAGGGCTGGCAGTTGTGATTGCGGCCGATGGCGCACAAGCGGTCGAGAAGGCCATGCAGGAGTCCTTTGACCTGATTCTGATGGACATGCAGATGCCGGAAGTCAACGGGTATGAAGCGACCAGACAACTTCGGCTTGCGGGAATCTCTACGCCGATCATCGCCGTGACGGCCCATGCGATGCGGGGCGATGCGGAGAAATGTTTCCGGGCCGGCTGCAACGAATACCTTGCCAAGCCGATCCGGCGTGACGAACTGTACGAGCAATTACGAAAATATCTTTCTCAAACCTCCCAAACATAACCACGTCAGGGATTTCCCCAAAGCCAATGATCCGCAAGAATGGCGAAGTCATTCAGTCCGACTCGGCCGTCACGATCCATATCGCATGCCAGGAGAATTTGTCGTTGCGTCCATTTTTCCATCATGGCTTCCAGATCATACACATCCACCTGTCCATCATCGTTCAGGTCGGCGATGGAACCGACTTCAGAAGGCGACATGCTTGCCTGCGGTGTTCCTCCATAGGCGCCCATATTGATCCGTCCCCCGTTGGGCCATAGTTCCTTGAACCATGTCAATATATCGGGATCGCCGGCATCGATGCAGGGACTGGTTGTTTCATCCTGTATCCATTGTTCCCGATCCGGATCCCAGCGGCCGATTCGGCTGGTCAGATGAAAGTCGTCGTTTGCCGGATCGGCGAACAGAGGATCCTGTTCGATGTTGCCCGGACCCCATGTCAAGGTGGAATGGGAAGAGACAGAGGCAGCGGACAGACCTCCTTCGACAGTGCAATACAGGACGGTGGCATGGGAACCCTGATCTTGTGTGTATGTTGTATCGGCCAGGTGCAGAGGCGTAGGGCAATCCCATAGGATACAGTTGATGATGGTGGCCTTGCCGCTTCCGGGATAGAGACAATAGGGGGGACCCCAGCGGCCGGTATGGTCAAAAAAGCGAATCCCTCGTCCGCAATCGAAGATGGTGTTATTGACCAGGAGAGCGTCGCACTGGTTCTGGACGGCGATCCCGGCGCTGCTGCAATTATAAATGAGATTATTGCGCAGGACGGGAGAACATTTGTCGCGCAGAACAATCCCGTGGTCGTCCGATCCGGCGACGATGTTGCCTTCGATAATGGCCGAGCATCGGGTTGGATTGATCATATCGTCATGAGCGGGATTGAGGAACACGTTATTGCGGACCAGCGGCGGGGGGGCGCTTTCTCCATAGAGATCCACATCGTCGTTATCGCCATGATGGCCGGTGAAGAAACAGTTTTCCACCAATACATAGGAAAAACGCGTGTGAATACCCTGCCCGATGGAGAGAAATTGACAGTGGTTAATATGGGCGGAGGCCGGGCCGGGAAGCTGGGGATCGTCGGAGATGATTGCAATGGCGTCCCCTTTGTTGCTGCCGCCCAGGTTTTGAAACGTGCATCCCTCCAGCTCAATATGTCCGGCCAGGACCGTGACGACTTCATGGTAAGTTCTCGGGGGGAAAGGGGTATCCGGATCGCAGTCGTTGTCGTAGTAATCCTTATGGTCTCCCTGTCCGTCGGCGTATTCGATGATGCAATGGGACAGTCGGCTGTCGTCAGCCTCGATGAAAAGGATCTGTTTCCAGCGGACGCCGCTGATTTCGCGCGTAAAACGAATCGGCAAATCGGTCGTTCCGTTAGCCAACAGTTGCCCGCGCACCAGCAGCGACGCCTGGGACTTCATGCGCATTATTGTGCCGGCTTCGATGGTCAGGACGATCCCGGCGGGGATTTCGACCGTTCCTTCCACGATGCATTCGCCGGTCCATGTCGTATCTTCCGTCAGCACGCCGGAAATCGGATCGGCCCTGAGGGAAGCGATTGGGCAGATAATCAAAGACAATACGGAAATGCCAAAGCCCTTCAACACCCAACTTCGTTTCATGATATGGCCCTCCGAAGGCCCAATTATACGTGTCCGTAATGAATCTCTTTTCTGATACTCCTATTATAATGAAACGGAGGTTTAGAATCAAATTTTTCCCCCTGTGGCCCGGATGCTTCCCCAGGCACAGGACACCCCGCAAGATAGAGCATGGACGCGACGAATCGTCCGGGTATAATGACCGGAAAACCAAAACACAGAAGGGATTAAATCGGAATGAGAAAAACAAGCTATCGAACCACACCCGTAGACACCGACCGTATGCCGCCGGGCATCGGGAATATTCTCATCAACGAAGCCGCTGAACGATTTGCCTTTTATGGCTTTCGGGCGATTCTGATCGTCTATATGACAAAGTATCTGTTGGATCGAAGCGGGGCTTTGGATGTTCTGGACGACGAAACCGCCAAGGCCTGGTCGCACTGGTTTCTTGCGGCCACCTATGCACTGCCGCTGTTTGGAGCATTGCTTTCGGATATCGTATTGGCGAAATACCGTACGATTATCTGGTTTTCGGTTCTTTATTGCATAGGGTTGTTCGCTGTCGTATTGGATCAGACTCGTCTTGGTCTGGTAGGGGCTTTATTTCTGGTAGCGCTAGGGTCGGGAATCATTAAACCCTGTGTTTCGGCCAATGTAGGGGACCAGTTCGGAAAACGAAATCAGCATCTTCTCGGGCCAATCTATAACTGGTTCTATTTTGCTGTGAATCTGGGAGCCTGGGTTTCTATGCTTCTGACGCCATGGCTGATCGATTGGGGCGTCAAGAGGTACAGTGTTGCCTGGGGCGGGCGGATTGCCTTCGGGATTTGCGCTGTGTTAATGGGACTGGCGACCCTTGTCTTCTGGATGGGGCGAAAGAAATACGTCCACGCGCCGGCAGGGGGATTATCCTTTGTTCGTGAGACCTTCAGTCGAGATGGTCTGATCTGTCTGGCTAAATTGAGTATCGTATATTTATTTGTATTTCCTTTCTGGGCCCTGTTTGACCAGACGACAACCTCCTGGGTTCTTCAGGCCGAGAATATGAATCTACAGTGGCTGCCCGCCTTTGTTATTCAATGGTTGCCCGAAAACATCCGATCGTGGGGCACAGTTCTGCCGGCCCAGTTGCAATCCGTAAATTCTTTGTTCATTCTGCTTATGATTCCTTTGTTTAATCTCCTCCTCTATCCGCTGGTGAATAAGGTCTGGCCCATGACGCCGCTGCGTAAAATCGGCGTTGGGCTTTTTCTGGCCGCCGGCTCGTTTGTGATCTGTGCGTGGGTAGAAAAATGGATTTCTGCGGGTGAGCAGCCCACGATATGGTGGCAGGTTCTTGCATATGCGATTATTACGGCAGCCGAAATTCTGGTTTCCATTACCTGTCTTGAATTTTCCTATACGCAGGCGCCGAAACGGATGAAGTCCTTCATCATGTCTGTTTTTCTTTTGTCCATTTCAGTGGGGAATGCTTTTGCCGCCACCGTAAACACGGCGATTCGCAATCCGGACGGTACGGCCAAGCTGGCCGGAGCGAGCTACTACTGGTTTTTTGTATTCTTCATGCTGGCCGCGGCAATTCTGTTCATCCCTGTGGCATTCTTTTATAAGGAAAAGACATATACCCAGGATGCGTAATCCGGGCGGGCCGCCAATTCGTGGCAAAAGGCATTGCACCGCCGCCTGCCAGTAGAGACGGACGTGGACTGGAAGGAGCAAACCAATGGACATGGGCAAAACAAGCCAGTCGGAGCAGGGGAAAGAGAGGATGGAGGGTTCTGCTGCGGTTCGTTTCCAGCCAGGCAGGGAGGTTTTGGCGGGGATTACGACGTTTCTGACGATGGCCTATATCATTTTTGTCAATCCCAATATTCTCAGCAAGGCCGGGATGGATCAGAATGCGTTGATTGCCGTGACCTGCCTGGTGACGGCCATCGCCTGTATTCTGACGGGTCTGATCGCCAATGCGCCGATCGCGATGGCGCCGGGAATGGGGCTCAATGCCTTTTTCGCGTATACGCTGGTGCTTGGCTCCGAGGGCAAGGTTACCTGGCAGACGGCCCTGGGCGTGGTGTTTCTGTCGGGGTTGTTCTTTTTGGTTTTGACGCTGGTTGGTCTCCGAAGACGGCTGGTGGAGGCGATTCCCTCGTCTCTGATTGCAGCGATTTCCGTCGGCATCGGTCTTTTCATAACGTTCATCGGCCTGCAAAATCTTGGTTTAATCGTCAATTCCGAGGCCACGCTGGTCCAGGCGGCGCCACTGAACAAGACCATCCTGATCGGACTGGCGGGCCTGCTGGTCATGGTGGGTCTGGAACTTCTCAAGGTTCCGGGTTCCCTGCTTGTCGGGATCGCCTTTTCCACGATTCTGGCCGTCTTTTGGGATCCGGCGATTCAGAGACCTTCCGAGTGGATCAGCCTGAACACCAATGTCATGGATGTGGCGTTTCAACTGGATATCCGCAGCGCTGTGAAGTGGGGGATGTTCTCCAGCATTTTTACCCTGATGTTTATCGATCTGTTCGACAGCGTGGGCACGCTTCTGGCCGTGGCCCCGCAGGCGGATATGGTTCGCAAAGACGGGTCCATCCGCTCGCTCGATCGTCTTTTGGCATTGGATGCCTTTGCGACCATGTTCGGGGCGGTCCTGGGAACCAGCACGACGACCAGTTATATCGAATCGGCGGCCGGCATCGAGCAGGGGGGACGGACCGGATGGACTGCTGTTGTGACCGGATTGCTGTTTCTGCTGTCTACGCCGTTCTGGCCGCTGGTCGGCATCGTCCCTCCGTATGCCACAGCGCCGGCGCTGATTATGGTCGGTTTGTTTATGATGAAGAACGTCTCGAACATTGATTTTTCCGACATTCGCCATGCCCTGCCGTCGTTTATCATCATTGTCATGATCGCGCTGAGCTATTCCATCAGCACCGGCCTGGCGTTCGGCTTTATCAGCTATACGCTGATCCAGATTCTGACCGGAAAAATCGGCTCCATAAAATTTGCCATGTGGATCATAACCCTGCTTTCCATCGTATATTTCATTGTGTAAGATTTACAGGAAAACCAACGGGGGTCGAAAGGAAATACGATGAAAGAGATCAAGGTAAACAGTTCAGCGTTTCGGGATGGGGAGATGATTCCGGCGAAATATACCGCCGATGGACAGGACATTTCGCCGCCTCTGGAGTGGACTGATCTGCCGCAGGGGACCGCAAGCATTGCGGTAATCAATGATGATCCGGATGCGCCAATGGGGACCTGGGTACACTGGGTACTGTATAACCTGCCGCCGGAAGTAAAGTCCTTACCCGAAAATATGCCTCCCAAGGAGCGACTCAGCAGCGGCGCGCTGCAGGGAACGACCGATTTTGGACGGATCGGATACGGGGGGCCGGCCCCGCCCCGCGGCGTGCATCGGTATTATTTCAAGGTGTATGCGCTGGATTGCATGCTCGATCTGCCTGCCGGCGAGACAAAGGATCAGTTGGAAAGGGCCATGAAAGGGCATATCCTGGCGCAGGGACAGCTTATGGGGAAATATGCGCGTCGCTGAAAGCGGATTGGGCGAAAGTAGAATGCTGAAACGATCCTTGAAACTGGTGTCGATAGCGGTCTTTCTCGCGATCCTTCTGGTCGGGACAGGAGGCGTGGTTCTCAAATTCTGGCTGGGCCCGAAATGGGTCCGCGACAAATTTCTCCGTGCGGTCGAGCCCCGCTGGGACGGGACCGTTAAGGCAGGTGAAGCCTCCTTTTATTTTCTCGCCCCGGCCCAGCTCCACGATGTGGCCTTTTTGGACCGGCAGGATCGGATCTGGGCCCGGACGGAAACGGTTTTTATTGAGTTCGAGGAATGGCCCGCGTGGAAACCGACTCCGCAGGCAATTTGGATGGAGACCGCCGAGGTGTATTTGTATTGCGACGATCCGCCGAAAGTGTCGATTCCTGTCTTGAAGTCGGACACCGATAAAACCGGTTTGGTCGGCATCCAACGTTGTTCTATGGAGCAGGTTTCCTTCCATCTTGTCGATCCGGACGAGATGATCCTCCATTACGGGCAATTTCATCTTACTGCGGATCTTGATCCGCAGCGAATTGTGTTCAAGGCGGATCGACAAATCGTTCCGGACAGTCGAGAGGCCCTTCATGCTGTCGTAACATTAAACCTTCTTAATCGTGATTATGAAGCGAATGTGAAATTGCATCATCGATTTCAGGAGGAAGAATTGGCCCTGGTTCTTCCTCTTCTGGCCGAAGGGAGCTTCTATCGGGGTCGAGGGATTGTTTCCACGGACCTTATTGTAAATGGGAACCTGGAAAAACCAAGCGATCTTCAGGCTTATGGAGATGTGTTTTTTTCAGAATGGGATGTGCTGCAGCCTTCCGGAGAGATCTTAGTCGATGACTTTGCGGGTGATTTGCATATCGCAGGGAATCATTTGTACAGTCCGGGGATGGCATTGGGCTTCTGCGGGGCGGATATCCATGCCTCTGTGGAAGCGGATTTCGACGGTTTGGATCCGGTCTCCATGCAGGGCCAGGTCCTGGTCCGGGGGCTTGATCTGGAAAAGTTGTCGCATCATATTGCATTGCGAGGCGGGATGGATCGAGGCCGGATCGATTTGGATTATGTCTTTGTCGGGACAGGTCCCGACAGAGAAGAGTATTATGGATATGGTTTACTGCTCATGCAGGACGCCAACTTGTCGGCGTCGAGGATTATGCGGCGAATATTCGAATTGCTGGGTTTATCCGAAAGAAATCCGCTGGAAATGTCCGACGGATTTGCCGTCTTTATGACGCACGGAACAAGAATCACGATCCGGCAAGGCCAGGTTTCCAATCGTCTGGCGGCGATCCTTGTGGAACCCGGAGGATGGATTGATATCCTTGATAAAAGGGTGGATCTTTATGTCATCGCCGTTCCCCTGAAAGTCGTCCAGAGCGTCCTTCAAAAAATCCCTCTTGTCAAGGTCCTGGTAGGATTCAAAGACAAACTGAACCGAGTCCGTGTGGAAGGCGATTATGCGGATTCTTCGGACAAATTGGTTCGCAAGGAGGTCCTGGAGGATATCAAAGAAGGACTGGTGCAGGGAATTGTGGATATCGCCCAAAGCGGCGGTGAGCTGACCGATCTGATGATACAGGGCGCCAGGACTTTTTTTCATACGATTCGGGGGTCTTCCAGCGCTCCTGAGGAAGGAAGAAATTTGGGGCAATAGCTCGGTGATGATAGTCTGTTACATTATGCTTTGTCGATGACGGCGGCAACAAGGATGGAAAGCAGAATCAGGTAATCCAGGTCCTGCCGTGAATAATGCTCGTGGTCGGTGCTGTTCTCGGCATAGAGCACGCCGTAACAGCCTACATCCCGCAGGATCGGAGCGACAATGGCCGAGCGGATTCGGCCCTGATTGATCTGGCGGGGGATTTGCGGAACAAGGTGATAATGGCCTTTTTCGATGGCATTGTCGATGATCTCCTGCATGATTAACTGCCCCCTGTCGACCCGAACCGTGGTGATATCCCGACCGCCCTCGATGTCCATCTTTTGTTCGGGGTTCTTTCGCAGACAGGCCCATGCCCTGAAGGCGTGCAATTGGCGCAGTATGACTTCTAAAATACCGCGGTGCAGTTCCTGCATGTCCCGTACCCGACAAAAAGTCGCCGCGGCCCGATCCAAATCGCCGAATCGACGGGCGGGCAGGTGGATCTCTTCAGCGGATTTGGTGTCGATTTTACGTTCCAGGACCGTCACATCATGATGCACCATGACCAGGGTGTCTTCCATAGGTGGGGGGAGCGGCCGGGCTTTCGATGGGTTGTCCGGTTCGGGCACAGATTCTGTGTCCGCCGGGGACGGGAGGACAGCAGACGGTTTTGCCTTTTCCTCAACTCCGGGGGCGGGGGCGGCTTCCGGAACGACATCGATTCGGTACTCGGTGATCCGGATGGTGTCGCCGGCCTTGATATGCGATTTATGAATCGCCACATCGTTCAGGTAGGTTTTATTGGCGGAATCCAGATCTTCGAGGATCCACTGGCCGGCATCCGTGGCAAACAGGACGGCGTGCTGCCGCGAAACGCTCAGGGCCGGCAGAAAGATCGTGCTTCCCATCTGTCGTCCGATATAGACCGGGCCCTTTTCGAAAGGATATTCCTGCGTCGAACCGTCAGGCAGCCTGACCACCAGTTTCATCTCGGCCTCCCATCCTGCGACCGCTTTCGCGCCTCTGTTCTGTATTATGACACAAAACGGGGCGAATTGTCAAATGGAAGTCGGGTTTTGCAGGAATTTGTCTTGGTGTTCCTACAGAATTTGCAGACCGATCGCGGTCATGTCGTCGCGTTCGCTGTGGGGGATATTTCTGCCGGCGGCCAGATGGTCGAGCCGTTCGATCATTTCTTCCACATCCAGATCGGCGATGGCCATGAATTGATCGCTAAATTCAAAGTGCCCGTCCTCGTTGCATCCTCCGATCAGCGATTCGCAGCCGTCCGAGTAGAACAGGAGCCTGTCGCCGGAGGCCAGCTGCATGCTGCGCTGCTGGAAATCGGCCTGTCCGAATACGCCCAGGAGGCCTCCGCGGCTTTCCAGTTGGATCGGGGCCTGGCCGGGACGGATCAGGATGGGATAGGGATGGCCGGCGCGGGCAAACGTAAGCTGCATCGTCCGGAAATTCAGCAATCCGTAGCAGCAGGTGGCGAACAGGCAGCCTTTCAGCTCCTGGGCCGCCATGCGGTCGTTGGCCTCCCGGATGACGTCGGTGGGAGCGAAGATACGATATTCCTTGCCCCGCGTTTCCCGCAGGATGATGGCGTGTTTGAGAAACATGGTCAGCAGGGCGGCGGGCAGGGAATGCCCGACGGCATCGGCGATGTAAAAACCGATATGCTGTTCGTCCAGGCGTGCGATGTCGTAAATATCGCCGCTGACCCAGTCGGCCGGGCGGAACATGACCGACCAGCGGAGCAGATCGCTGTTGGGCAGTCGCCGCGGCAGGAAGCTTCGCTGGACCTCGCCGGCCATCTTGAGCTGTTCGATCGTGTCCGGGGGCAGGGTTTCGGCGGTATCGGCCGCCGGGGCGATGCGAGCCAGGGACAGATTTTTATGATAGGCTACGTTGGTCTCGATCCGACCGACGATCTCTTCCAGCGACGCCGACTGGAGCATGGTGGCCAGTTTGTATTCGGCAAAAGGAAAGTCGATTTCGTTGTTCAGGAAGATGGCCGCGATGTGATATTGTTCCAGTTTTCGCAGGGCCTGCAGAAAGCCGTTTCGCTGCGGTTCTTCGATCTCGGTCGTGTCGATCACGACGGTGCCTGTGGAGCGGAGTTCGTCGATGAGTCCGGTAAAAACCGACACGGCTACTTTGGCCCAGACATATCCCTTTTCTTCCAGGTGCTGAACCAGCCGGGAAGGAATGGACTGCTGGTTGGTGACAAACAGAACATCCGCCGCTTCGGTCCCGGTAGCGGTCGTTCGAACTTCAATCAGCGCCATGGTACCATCCTTTGCATTGTAGAGCCGTATTATCGGTCGTTGCGCAGCAGTGCTGCGCACATGGAACCTGTTTCGTCCGGATAAGAAGGGGACTTAACACGAGGAGTTGCGAAAAGGATCATGTGTTTGGTTGGAGAATAGAAAACTGAAAAGCCGTATCAATAAAAGGTTCCTGACACCTTTTTGCGCCCCAGAAATGGGGGGCAGTGAGAGTAGGGTGAGATAATGGATAAATAAAGTGCGGCAAAAAAATAAGAAAATATTTGATGGGGGGAGTATCGACAGGTTTTTATTGAGGGATAGTGGATTTAGAGTGGTGGGAAATAAGAATTCTTTTTATTCAACACCCCGCCCTGTGGTATCATTAAATACGGGTCCCATTTTTGAACTCTGTGGGACTCCTGAAATAGGGCTTTTTTCACCGGGGGGAATTTATGCTGGGAACTTTTTGCCACTGAGTGGCAAAAGGTTGGAAGTGGGGTAGGTGTCAATAGTTGACAGGTGTGCCTGCCGCTCAGATTACTGAACTGGAAATTTCGAAGCAATCGAGGGCCACCTCGTATGGTCTTTACCCAGGCGGTCATGCACATAATAATAGACATCGGTTGACGGGGCGCCATGATCATACTGACAGAGGATCTGGGCATCGGCATGAAAATAGGAATTTGTCAAAGAACCTTAACATAAACCAGAGACAGTCGTTTAAGAATAGAATGTATAATGGTGGCTGTCCCCTATATCATTCAGGCCTGCCGAAAACTTACAATATAATACAACATTGCTCCAGATCTCTCCACTTAACAATGTTCAATTATAGGGAGTATCTACCAGAGAAGTATAAATACCAGTATCAGGTGTTTTTATTTATGTAGAGAAGCAATCCTCCTATGAGCACGGCAGCAATCCATATATATGTAATCCAGCAGTGGACTTTCCGTTGTTGCTTTACAATTTTGTTGTAAAAAGCATCTCTGGGGACGACAACCCTTTTGCGTTCTTGACTAGTTCCCTTGCTTAACTTCCATTGATCATAATAATTCTTTTTTAAATGCCGTTGAATTCTTGAAGAAAAGAATACTGCACTCAGACCTATAAACAAAAGCCCAAGAAAAAACGACAGGCCAAGAAATATAAAAAACTGAACATGGAATGGTTCATTCAAAATCATCCTAACATCTTCGAGCATATAGTCATCTCCAAAAAGACCCGATAAAGCAAAAAACAAAATAAGCAACAAAGAAAAGAAGGGCTAATCTTGATGATTGACGAACTTGAATTCTTAAATATTCAATATTTTTATCATCAACACCTTTTTCCTTGCTTGCATTAATGAAAGACCATAAATTTTGAGCATTAGCTAAAATATTCTCATTAAGGTCAGTTTTGTTGCATCTAAGCAATTTCATGAGCTTCAAGTAATAAAATAAGAATCTAATGAGATTAATGAAAAAAAGTAGTCCAATTATGGCATTGAGTAGGACATCCATGTTACCACTCCCAAACTTCAGAATATCCAACATATGCATGGGCTTCTGTTCCTGCACTCATGCCTGCTGAGCCTCCAATAGATATTGTAGCAAGATAAATGTCACTGTTAAGACCTTTAGAAATTGATCCACCAATAACTCCATTCAGAAATATTGAATTTGCAAAAGGAACGGTTCCACCTACTTCCATGAATCCTCCTCTGAGATCATCAAGAGAATTTGCATTAGAAACAGCAAAGTCAGCAGTAGCAGTAAAATTTATTCCAAGGCCAACACCTGCAGCCCCCCCAAGCATCGATCCTCCGAAAAACTTGTGATCCTTTAGATTGTAGCCGACTACGCTACCAAATCCAAATGTACCACCTGTAATATTTGCAGCATTCGTTAGGATTGCGCTTCTTGCCATGGCACCCATGCAAACAGATAAAGCAGACCCTTTCGCTCCACCAAGCATGTTGCCTCCTACGGTCATGGCGTTTCCAATCACAGAACCTGCTTCCCCACTATTAAAGCTTATACTACCTCCGATTACCAAAGCAACTCTTCCGTCTGGGTCAATATAATTGACTGGATTATTCTGGCAATAGAGATATTTATGCAAAGTCAATGGTTCTTGGAGTTTCCCTCTAACTGGATCTCGACTCGTAAATCGCATCATTATCGGGTCATACTGGCGGGCACGGAGATAGTACTGTCCGATCTCATCATCGTACCACTGGCCGGTAAAACAGAATGGATTTTCGACCGTTTCTACGCATTCGCCATCGTAGAACGCTCCGAAGGGCCTGTAGGTGTAACAATTCACGACGCTTACCTCCTGGCCATCCCAATCGACCATCATCCGGACATTGCCCAGGCGGTCATGCACATAATAATAGACATCGGTTGACGGGGCTCCATGATCATACTGACAAAGGATCTGCGCATCGGCATAGAAATAGGAATTTGTCAAAGAGCCGCCGGCGGCCTCCAGCTCACATAAGATTACCGGCAATTCCCCGACAATGTCAACAATGTATTTTTTGGTTCCATGAACAGAGGAGGACTTCCAAACCCGCCCGGTTACTGCCAGTCCTGTTCCCTTGTGCCGCGGAAGCTTCGAAGGGTGTAATGGAAGGTCTGTTTGCTTTGCGGGGCCAGCTCCAGAGTATACTTGACGGAGCGGAGGTCTTCTTTTTCAAACGTGCCAATATTGCCGGAATTTTTGACGTTCCAGTATTGGGTGTCGAAATGGCGATAGACTTCCACCTTGACCGGCAGGTCGCGGGTGTTGCGGATCTCGATCTTCCATTGCTGGACATCGTCCCAGCCGGCCACATTGCCGTTTTGGTCGAAGCGGTGGTTTTCCGTCTTACCATCCATTAAAGTCGGCTCGACGACCACATCAGAGATCCCGCCCAGGTTCAGCTCCACATCCTCATCGACCGGGATGTACTTGAAGGAGGATTGTCCTATGTAAGCCAGGTGCTGCTGCGGATCGAGGTTGCGATAGACCTTTAGCAGGCCGCCGGGGATGGGCGTTTCGCCCAGTTTGTGTTCTTCGTCGTTTTTGAAATTGAGGTACCGAACTATGCTGCGTCCGAATCGCTGCTCATCGTATTTGTACAGATTGACGACCGGGATCGAATCGGCCTCGAAACTGGGAAGTCGCTTGGACCAGCCGGTCGGGATGGTTTCCGTACCTTCAATCGTATATAAAAAGTACTCGCTCAAGCCTTCCTTGACGACTTCCTTTTTTCGCAGTAACCCTTCTTGATCGGATCGGGCGAAAAACACAGTCTGCACTCCCAGCTTGAGTTCCTCGCTCTCCTCTAAAACCCGTCCCAAGGCGTGTACACCCTTATCGACGGGAGCTTCCGGCCGGCCATACGGATATTGGCGGCGGGCCAGCTCGACGATTTGATCGAGGATGTGGACCTTGCCGACGATCAGGCGGACCTGGGCGTTTTCATAATCTTCTCCGCTGTTGTTTGTTACGCGGACATACCCCTGTAGTTGCATTGTCTTCTCATCGGGAGTGAGTGTACCCATGTAAAAGGCTCGCCAGGTCAGGCCCGAGGTGAAATAAGTGACCTCCACCGGAACCTTTCCCGCTATTTCGCTGGTAATGTTCCACATTCCCAGATTCCTGACGCGGGCAGGATAGACCAGATCGGTAATCGTAATGGCATCCATTCTGGCTTTGGGGAGCATCTCCAGGCTGGTCGGATCGATCAGGGTGTTTTCCCAGGAAAACTGCAGGAGATTCTCTCCTTCTTTGAGCGTTAACGGACGCGATTCCCGCACCAATGTCAGATCGGCCGAGTTATAGATCGTAATTTGAACGGTTTCCCGCTGGGGCAGGGTAGTCAGATCCACTTTGGCTATGGCCATGGAGCCAACAACGCTAATAAGCAGACATGCCATGAGTAATCGACAACAATTTGAAGATTTATAAGCCGGCGGTTTCATAAGGCTTCACCCTGAAATACGAATTGCTGCTGTTTGTATTGGATGCCGAAGCGCTATCTTTCCAGTCTTCCTGACGCGTGCCCTGATGCATCCGCAGGACATATTGAAAGGTTTGCTTGGCCTGCGGCTCGAGGGTGAGTGTGTACTTGATGGTGTCGAGGTCTTCTTTTTCAAATACACCGGTTTCACCGGAGTTTTTTATGTTCCAGTATTGTGTTCCAAAATGGCGATAGACTTCCACCTTCACCGTCAGGTCACGGGTGTTGCGAACCTCGATCTTCCATTGCTGCACATCGTCCCAGCCGGTAACGTTCCGGTCATTGTTAAACCGAAAGTTCTCGGTCTGGTAGTCCATCAGGGTTGGTTCGACGACCACATCGGCGACACCGCCCAGGTTCAGCTCCACATCCTCATCGACCGGGATGTATTTGAAAGAGGACTGTCCAATGTAGGCCAGGTGCTGCTGCGGATCGAGGTTGCGATAGACCTTTAACAGGCCGCCGGGGATGGGCGTTTCGCCCAGTTTATGCTGCTGGTCATTCTTGAAGCTGAGGTATCGCACCACGGCACGACCGAATCGCTGCTCGTCGAATTTGTACAGATTGACAACGGGGATTTCAGCGACATTCATGCTGGGCAGGCGTTTGGACCAGCCGGTCGGGATGGTTTCCGTGCCTTCGATGGTGTAAAGGAAATATTCGCTAAGCCCTTCTTTCTGGATCTCCTTGGGGGGCAAGGCCGGTTCCTCGGTCATTATACCGCGAGCCACTGAGTATCTTGCGCGTGCCTCTGGGGCCCTGGCAGGAGCGGGCATGGCAACAGGCGGCGGGGGCTGGACAGGACTTCCATAGGGATACTGCCGGCGGGCCAGGGCGGCGATTTCATCCAGGAGATGGACCTTGCCGACGATCAGCCGGGTTTGTGCATTTTCATAATCTTCCCCGCTGTTGTTGGTTACCCGGACATACCCCTGCAACTGCATGGTCTTCTCATCCGGCGTCAGGGTGCCCATATAGAAGGCCCGCCAGGTCAGGCCGGAGGTGAAATAGGTGATCTCCACAGGAACCTTGCCGGCCACTTCGCTGGTGATGTTCCATAATCCCAGGTTCTTGACGCGGGGAGGATAGACCAGTTCGGCAATATCGATCGCGTCGGCATGAGCCCGGGGAAACATCTCCAGGCTGGTCGGATCAATAAGGGTATTTTCCCAGGAGAATTGCAGGTTATTCAGACCATTCTTAAGGGTCAGGGGACGGGCTTCCCGGACCAGCGTCAGGTCGGCGGAATTATAGATCGTGATCTGGACGGTTTCCCTCGAGGGCAGGGTGGTCAGATCCACCTTGGCCAACAAAGGCGAAGCGAAGATCGCCCCTATTGCAATATAGAGCAAGCGTTTCATGATACTACTCCTTTCGCGACAGGTTTCGTTTCTTATAGGCGACGAATTACCTGACATTTCGCCGGTGGTAGTGCATGGTTAATTCCTTGCTGGCCGGGCCGTCGGCGGTACGGGCCGGCAGCGAGATCTCGAATTCCAGCGTATAGGCGTCCTTGCGCTTGTATTCCATATTGCAGTCTTCCATGTCCCACTGGCCGGGGATCTGCTGGATCATGGTCAGGACGGCGGGCTTGTCCTTGAAGTTTTCGATCTTGGCGGTCAGGATCTCATCGGTGTCATACAGCACGATCTTGCCCTCATTGTTTTTGCGGAGGTTGATCTGCTGATCGCGCATCTGTTTTTGGGTGACCACGATGTCGCGGCTGTCGCCGATGTACAGTTCGGTCTTCTCGCCGACCGGCACCATCGCCGTATTGTCTTCTCCCAGGAAGATCGTGCTGTCGTGTCCGTCATCCTGGAACAGGCGGGCCTTGCCGCCCCAGAGGGCGAACTCGCCCAGTTTGCTTTCCTTGTTGTTGACGATGCGGTAGCTGACGGGGATTCCGACGTTTTCGCCCTCGACTTTGCTGGGATCCCAGTGTTGTCGGGGCACACGTCGGACATCCCAGGTCCAGACCTTGGTGACCGGCACCTCGGGGGCCTTGAGGAACAGAAGCTGCTTGGTTTCCTCATGGTCGATTCCCTGTTCGAAGGCCTCGCCGTAATCCAGCAATACACGGGCCTTGTCGAAATCCTCGCCGCTGAAGTTACGCAGGATCAGATAGCTGCGCAGGTCCAGTTTGGTCTCTTCCTTGTCCGCGACGGCTTTATAAGTCACCAACCGGTCGATATTGCGAAGCAGATAGCTGATCCGCACCGTCTCGGCGTAATCGCCGCTGCTGGAAATCTCCCAGACCAGGGCCGCTTCGTTGGGCGGATAGCTGACATTGAGCAGGTTTACCTGATCGGGGTGGTCCAGGACGGTCAGGCGAATGCTGTCTTCGTCGATGCTGACGGCCTTCCAGGAAAAGTCCACCTTGTTGAGGCCTTTCTGCAGGGTCAATACGCGTTCCTCTTCGATGAGGGTGGCGTTGGGATTGTCCAGTCGGATGACCGTGGCTGCCCGCTCCGGCAGGGCCACCAGTTTGATCCGCGCCAGAGCCGGAACCGCCAGAAGCGCCAGGACCGTTACTACAAAAATACTTTTCTTGCCGTTCATAATCGTCTCCTTTTACAACGTTTCATGTCTGAATCGTTCTTTCCTAATTTTCTTTCCAGTCTTCTTGACGTGTCCCATGGAAAATGGTCAACACATATTGCCATTCTTTTTTGGATCGCGGCTCTAATTGGAAGGTGTATTTGGCCGTGTCCAGATCCTCTTTTTCATACTCGCCGTGCTCGCCCTGATGGCGAATGGTCCAGTAACCGGTCTCGAAATTACGATATATCTCTACCTTGACGGGCAATGTACGCGTATTGGTCACTGTGACCTTCCAAGTCTGGATTTCATCCCAGCCGGAAATAGTATTGCGCCGGTCGAAGCGGTAATTGTCGGTCTTGCTGTCCATCAGGACCGGCTCGATGGTTACCTGCGGATCGGCCCCCAGGTTTAGCTCGATATCTTCATCGACCGGGATATACTTGATGTCTGTTGCGCCTACATAGGCCAGAGCGCGGTCTTCCAGACTACGATAGATTCGAACCGTGCCGTCCGGGACAGGTGTCTTGCCCAGCTTGTGCTCCGTGTCATTGGCAAACGATACATAGCGGACAGCGGCGTTGCCCCATCGCTGCTCATCGTATTTGTAAAGGCTTTCGACGGGAATCCGGTCTTCGGAGAAGCTGGGCAATCGCTTGGCCCAGTTGTTCTCAATCGTCTCGGTTCCCTCGATGGTGTACAAAAAGTACTCGCTCAGGCCTTCCTTGACGATTTCTTTGATTCTCATCGCGCCCCCAAATCCCCCCATTCCGCCCATTCCCCCCATCATGCCAAAGCCTACCATCTGGGGCTGGTCATAGAGAACATTGAGTTTGTCGGCATAGTCGTCTCCCAGGCGGACTCCTTCATCTGTGGGCATGGGGACAGGACTTCCATAGGGCGGCAGCCTCCGGGCCAGGTCGGCGATTTGATCGAGCAGGTGCACCTTTCCGACGATCAGGCGCGTCTGGGCGTTTTCGTAATCCTCCCCGGAATGGTTCTGGACGCGGACATAGGCCTGCAATTGCAGGTATTTTTCGTCCGGCGTCAGCGTGCCCATATAAAACGCCCGCCAGGTCAGGCCGCTGGTCAGGTACAGGATCTCTACCGGTTCGCTGCCGTCAATCTCGCTTTCGATTTGCCAAAGCCCCAGGTTCTGCACCCGCGGCGGGAAGGTTAAATAATGGATATCGATCTTGTCGGCATGGGCTTTGGGCATCATTCTCAGGCTGGTCGGGTCGATCAGGGTATTGGCCCAGGAGAACTGCAGATAATTGGTCCCCTGGTTGAGGGTAAGCCTTCTGGTTTCCCGCACCAAAGTAAGGTCTGCGGAGTTATAGATTGTGAGCTGTACAGTATCCCGGACCGGCAGGGTGACCAGATCGATTTTTGCCCAACCGACGGTAGCTGTGATGAGAATAATCAAAAGGATGATCTGACGTTTCATGGCTTCCAATCCTCCTGTCGGGTCCCCTGATAAAACCGTACGGTATATTCAAAAGCCTGCTTGGAAAACGGCGGCAGAAGGATCGTGTATTTGACGCTGAAAAGGTCTTCCTTGGAGAATTCGCCGAAAACGCCCTTGTTGGTAATCTTCCAGTAGGAGGTCCCGAAGGTGCGATAGATTTCGATCTTGACCGGAATGTCGCGGGTGTTGCGTACTTCCATAGTCCAGGTCTGCACATCGTCCCAGCCGGAAATATTATTACGCCGATCAAAGCGGTAATTTTCCGTTTTGGCGTCCATGAGCTTCGGTTCCACGACCACATCGGACACCGCGCCCAGGTTTAATTCGACGTCTTCGTCGACCGGGATGTATTTAAAGGACGACTGGCCGATATAACTCAAATGCTGCTGCGGATCGAGATTACGGTAGACTTTTAAATTTCCTCCGGGGATCGGCGTTTCGCCCAGTTCATGTTCTTCGTCATTCTTAAAACTCAAATAACGGACAACCACTGTGCCGAACCGGTTTTCATCGTATTTGTACAGGTTGATGACGGGGATCTCGTCGGTGTCAAAACTGGGCAGCCGCTTGGACCAGCCGGTGGGGATGGTTTCGGTTCCTTCAATCGTATAAAGGAAATATTCGCTCAGGCCTTCTTTTATGATTTCTTTTTTGTCTGCCATTTCTCCCGCAGCCGCCAGTTCCACGCCGGCTCTTCGGGACCATGTTACTTCCGCCATTTTCTCCATGACCACCGGACCGGAGACAGACCGCGGCACGGGAACGGGACTTCCATACGGATATTGACGACGGGCCAGGGCGGCAATTTCATCCAGCAGATGGACCTTGCCGACAATCAGACGGGTCTGGGCGTTTTCATAATCCTCGCCGCTGTTGTTGGTTACGCGGACATACCCTTGCAGCCGCATGTGTTTTTCGTCGGAGGTCAATGTCCCCATATAGAAGGCCCGCCAGGTGAGTCCACTGGTGAGATACGTGATTTCCACCGGCACCTTTTCCGCCACTTCGCTGGTGATATTCCAAAGGCCCAGGTTCCTAACCCGCGGCGGGTAGGTCAATTCCGCAATATGGATGGCATCGGCGTGGGCCTTGGGCAGCATCTCCAGGCTGGTCGGATCGATCAGGGTGTTTTCCCAGGAAAATTGCAGGGAATTGTTTCCTTCTTTCAGCGTCAGCGGTCGGGCCTCCCGCACCAGGGTCAGGTCGGCGGAATTGTAGATCGTGATCTGGACTCTTTCCCGCGATGGCAGGGTAACCAGATCCACCTTGCCTCGGACGGATGGTGCTGCAGTGAAAGCACATAGGGCAATAAAGAGCATTTTTCGTTTCATTTTCGTCCCTCCCGGCGTGTGCCGTGATAGGTCGTTACACTATATTCAAATTCCGTTTTAGATTCGGGTTCAAGCTGCAGGGTATATTTGACCGAATCCAGGTCTTCCTTTTCATACTCGCCAGACTGACCCCGGTTGGAGATATCCCAATACGGTGTTTCGAAATGGCGGTAGATTTCCACCTTGATGGGCAGCCGGCGGGCGTTGGTGACTGTCAGTTTCCAGGTCTGGATTTCATCCCAGCCGGTGATATTGTTTTTACGGTCGAATTCGTAATGATCCGTCTTCTGATCCATCAGGACCGGCTCAACCTTGACCTGGGACGCCGGGCCCAGATTCAATTCGATCTCTTCGTTTACCGGGATGTACTTGATATCCGTACCTCCCACATAAGAAAGGCGTGCTGTATCGCCGGTGTTACGATAAATTTTGACCTGTCCGTTGGGTATGGGTGTCTGGCCCAGTTCGTGTTCGGTGTCATTCGTAAACGAAACAAACCGGATCGCCTGATCGCCCCAGCGTTGTTCATCATACTTATACAGACTGATTACGGGAATCCGATCCGTCTCAAAGGAAGGCAGACGCTTGCCCCATTCGTGAGGAATGGTTTCCGTGCCTTCGATGGTGTACAGGAAGTATTCGCTGAGGCCTTCTTTTACGATCTCTTTGGGCGCCAGGGCACCTGAATCCATTGTTACGACGCCATTGGTTACCATAAAATCTGTAAGTCCTGTATTTGATTTCCGGTCTTCCTGCCAGTTAAACCATGAGGTAATCAGTGAACTGCTTTCATCTTTCGCTCCTGCGATGGGAGAACCGTAGGCATACTGACGTCGGGCCAGGTCGGCGATCTGATCGAGCAGGTGGACCTTGCCGACCAGAAGGCGTGTCTGGGCGTTCTCGTAGTCTTCCCCGCTGCGGTTGTCCACGCGGACATAGCCGGACAGCTTTACGTGGGTTTCCTCCGGCGTCAGCGTGCCCATATAAAAGGCCCGCCAGCTCAGGCCGCTGGTCATATAGGTAATCTGGACCGGCACCTGTCCGACGATGTCGGAATGAATGAGCCAGCGGCCCAGTTCCCTGAGCCGCGGTGGATAGACCAGTTGCTGGACCTCGATTTTATCCTTGTTCTCCAGGGGCTCCAGGGTCAGGCTGGTCGGATCGATCAGGGTATTGGCCCACATGAATTGCAGCCAGTTCCAGCCGCGTTTGAAGGTCAGTTTCCGGGTCTCCCGCACCAGGGTCAGGTCGGCGGAGTTATAGATAGTCAACTGCAAACTGTCCCGCGAGGGAAGCACGTTCAACTCGATGGCGCTGGCCGGGGCAAACGGAGGTTCTTCCTCGAAATTACTTTTAGAGAAAAGGCTTCTTTTAGAATCCTTTGTTTCGTCATAAAAAGCATAGCTTGTGGGTTTCTCCGCTGGCCCGAGGGCAAGCTCCGTCCCTGTTTTTTTCTCGCTGAGTTGAGAAACCAGAATCGCCAATCCGATCACCAGAACGGCGGCCATAGCGCCGAGCCAGACCGGCGGCATGCCGAACCAGCGTTGTCCGCCGTGCGGCTTTTTGCTTTCGGCCACGACCGCCGCCAGCAATTCTTCGGAGACCGTCATTTCGCCTGCCAGCAGATCCAGCGAGGCATATCTGTCTTTGAGCCGCTGCATCTCGGCCCGACAGATCGGGCATTGTTCGACATGCGCGGCGACGGCCTGTTTGTCGGCCGGTTCGGCCAGGTCGAACAAGTATTGAATTAATTGATCTTCATTTACATGGCGGGTCATGCTATTTCTCCCGCAGCTTCCGGCAGTCGTCTGGCCAATGATTTAAGGGCCCGGAACATCTGCGTCTTAACGGTTCCATGCGAACATCCCAGCGCCTCGGCAATGCTCGCATAACTGAGCTGCTGGTAATACCCAAGGATCAGGGTGACGCGCTGTTTGGCGGGCAGATCGAGGATAGCCCGGCGGACCTGTTCGATGCGCTCGGTCTGTTCAGCGCTGCGGGCCGGATCGGTTGTAGTATCTGTTAAAACCACGCAAGCCAAGTCCTGACAATCCCCGTCATTGCAATCCATTCCCTGATCCAGGGAAATCGTTCGAAAACGCCTTTCTTTTCGAAAATGGTCCAGTGCGATTCGCGTTGCGATGGTAAAGAGCCATGCTTTGACATTGTCCGACCGGAGTGTATGCGCCTTTTCATGGACCCGTCGGAAGGTTTCCTGAAACATATCCTCGGCCCGGGTCGCATCGCCGGTCATCTTTTCCAGATATCCAAGAACAGCACCCCCATGACGGCGCACCAATTGGTCGAACGCCGCTGGATCGCCCCGCCTATGGGCTTCCAACAGTAATTTGTCGGTTCTGTCCGTCAAGGCCGTGCTCCAACTGCTGTTTAGACAGGTATCGTACACCGGTGGTTGACAGAAAAAACGTAAAAATTCTGTAAAAGTTATTTCAACGCCAATCATGTAAAAAATTCGGATTGTTTTAAGTCGCTCGATCTGGTATTCTTTTCGAACCGCTGCCGAAGGTCCGGCAGGGATTCCTGGAGCTTATTTTGACGTTTTTGATGTACGGATTATTGGAAAGGAAGAAACATGAAGCGATCGATCCTGATTCTGGCAGGTCTTTTGGTAATTTGTACGATCGGGATTCCTGTGGACGGCTATCAGGATACCCCGCTCAAGCCCAACGGGTATCACGTCCACGATGAATTTGAGCCTCGCCCGACCGTGGTTACGCCCGGCAAGACCGATGATCTGCCCCCCTCCGATGCCATCGTTCTGTTTGACGGTTCGAATATGGACCAGTGGGAACACGCCAATCGCAATCGCAAAGCCGACTGGCATGTGGTGGATGGCGTTTTAGCCTCGGTGGACAAGGCCGGCTATATCCAGACCAGGCAAAAATTCGGGTCCATGCAGCTTCATATCGAATGGGCCACCCCGTCGGAGGTCAAGGGCAGCAGTCAGGGACGCGGCAACAGCGGCCTCTTCCTGATGAGTACCTATGAAATCCAGATTCTCGATTCCTTCAATAACGATACCTATCCGGACGGCCAGGCGTCGGCGGTGTACGGCCAGAAGAAGCCGGATGTCAATGCCTCGCGCGGGCCGGGTCAGTGGCAGAGCTACGACATCATCTTCCATCGGCCGATCTTTAAGGCCCCGGGCAGCAACGAGGTGGTTAAACCCGGCACGGTTACGGTGCTCCATAACGGCGTACTGGTGCAGGATCATTGGGTGATTGAAGGGGTTACCGATCACAAACAATTGGCTAAGTATCGATATCATCCGGATACGATGCCGATCCAGTTGCAGGACCACGGCAATCCGGTCCACTTCCGCAATATCTGGGTGCGTCCGTTGCCTGACTGACATTAAAATAGGCATGTTTGTTCACTTAGTGTGAACAGATGATTAAGAAACAGTAAAAAATGCCCCGATCGTTACGTTCGGGGCATTTTTTATTTTGCACTCAGACAAGGACACAATAAGATGAGGATTCCTGTCGTCTTTCCATGGCAGATGTAAAATGATAAGAAAAAAATACGAATCAGGAGGCCGGTCATGCTTACTAACTCGATAAAGCTCATTGTTATTTTTTGGGGGATTATCGGCAGTTCCTTCTGTATAGGGGGCCCTCAGGATCACAAGCACTGGACCGGCCCGGGCTGTGATTTTTCGCACGGGTTACTGCGGGTATCTGAGAATCGGCGCTTTCTGGTGCATCAGGATGGAACGCCATTCTTCTGGCTCGGCGATACGGCATGGGAGCTGTTTCATCGGCTCAACCGCGAAGAAGCGACGAAATACCTGGAAATCCGTCGGCGGCAGGGCTTTACGGTGATTCAGGCGGTGACGCTGGCCGAGCTGGACGGCCTCAATGACCCCAATCCCTATGGGGACAAGCCCTTGATCGGCAATGACCCGACAAAACCCAACGAGGCCTATTTTAAACATGTCGATTTCATCGTGAAAACCGCCAATGAAAAGGGGATCTATATCGGGATGCTGCCGACCTGGGGGGATAAATGGAACAAGAAATGGGGCGTCGGGCCGGAGGTGTTTACGCCGCAGAATGCCCAGGCGTACGGCAAGTGGCTCGGCCAGCGTTACAAGGATGCCCATCTCATCTGGATTCTCGGCGGCGACAGGCCTGTCGAAAATGATACGCATAAAGAGATTATCCGTGCGATGGCCCGCGGCCTCGGCCAGGGTGACGGCGGACGGCACCTGATGACGTTCCATCCGCCGGGAGGCAACGGCTCGGCGCAATGGTTCCATGGAGACGACTGGCTTGATTTGAACATGCGGCAAAACGGGCATGTCGCCGAGTTCACCGGGCGGTATGACCAGACGCGGACTGATTATGACCGCACGCCCGTCAAGCCGGTATTGGACGGGGAGCCGATCTACGAGGACCACCCGGTTTCGTTCGACGCCAAAAAGATGGGACACAGCATCAGTGCCGATGTGCGGCGGCCGCTGTACTGGGACCTGTTTACCGGGGCGTTCGGGCATACCTACGGGCACCACAGCGTCTGGCAGATGTGGCAGCCCGGCCGCAATCCGATCAATAATCCGCTGATGCCGTGGTTTGAAGCGATCGAGCAGGCGGGGGCCAGTCAGATGCAGTATGCCCGGCGTCTGCTGGAGTCGCGCCCGTTTTTGACGCGGATTCCGGATCCTTCGGTAATCGTTACCGACCGTGTGCCGACTTCGGTGCCGGGGGCGGGGCGGTATCAGTTTGTGGCGACGCGGGACAACGAAGGCCGTTATGCGATGGTCTATGTGCCCATCGGGCGGGCCTTTTCGGTGCAGATGGATGTGATCAAGGGGCCCAGTGTCAAAGCATGGTGGTTCAATCCGCGAAACGGCCAGGCGACAGAGATCGGGACATTTCCCAACAGCGGCACGCGACGATTCCTGCCGCCGGATGCAGGCGAGTTTCTCGACTGGATTCTCGTTCTTGACGATGCCGCCAGGAAGTTCTCCGTTCCGGGAAAACCTCAGAAATAATTTTTGATTGACTACGCCACGGTGATTTCGGGATCGAGGTAAACATCCTGGATGGCGTGGAAGAGTTTGACTCCCTCGGCCATAGGTTTCTGAAATGTCTTTCGTCCCGAGATCAGGCCCATGCCGCCGGCGCGTTTGTTGATCACAGCGCTCTTGACGGCCTGCTGGAGGTCGTTTTCGCCGGCCGGGCCGCCGGAGTTGATCAGACCGGATCGTCCCATGTAACAGTTGACCACCTGGTAGCGCGTCAGGTCGATAGGGTGATCGCTGGTCAGTTTTTCATAGACGAGCTTATGGGTCTTGCCGAAGTTGATGGCGGTAAATCCACCGTTGCAGGTGGGCTGTTTCTGTTTAATCAGGTCGGCCTCGATAGTTACCCCCAGATGGTTGGCCTGGCCGGTTGTGTCGGCGGCGGTGTGATAGTCTTTCCCATCCTTTTTGAAATCGGAGTTGCGCAGATAGCACCACAGCACGGTAAACATGCCGAGCTGATGGGCTTCGGAGAATGCCGCGGAGACCTCTTCGATCTGGCGGCGGGATTCGGCCGAGCCATAATAGATTGTCGCCCCGACGGCGGCAGCCCCCAGGTCAAATGCCTGTCCGACGTTGGCAAAAAGCCGCTGGTCGTAGCTGTTCGGATAGCTGAGCATCTCGTTATGGTTGATTTTGACGATAAAGGGAATGCGATGGGCGTATTTGCGCGACACGGAGCCGAGGACTCCCAGGGTGGAAGCGACCGCGTTGCAGCCGCCCTCGATGGCGAGTTTGACGATGTTTTCCGGATCGAAGTAGTCGGGATTGGGGGCAAAGGAGGCTCCCGCCGTGTGTTCGATGCCCTGATCGACCGGCAGGATCGACAGGTAGCCGGTTCCAGCGAGGCGGCCATGGGAGAAGACGTTTTGCAGGCCCCTTAAGACACGAATCGGGCGGTCCGAGGCCAGCAAAACCCGCTCGACAAAATCGGGTCCCGGCAGGTGCAAGGCCTCTTTAGGGACGGTTTTGCACTGGTGTTTCAATAACGAATCGGCGTCTTTGCCCAGGATTTCGACGGTTCGGCTCATACGCAGGCTCCTTAGTCCACTATTGTCAAAGTTATTCCTTCCTAATTTTTCTATGGTACTCCCCGATTCGGAAGCAAGCGGGATTTACCCTATCATACTCTGTGTCTAATCCAATGTTCAGGATTTTTTGCAAATACCGGGTTAACAGGCCGCAGAAAGGATATTTACCTGTCGCCAGCCCTTTAGAACCGGCAGTAAAAAACCAGGAAAATATTGCTTTCGAGGCTATGAACGGCTGAAATTTTCCACAATTCCTTTTATACTATGTCATTTGGGAGCGCCACCTTTGTCAATGGCAGGAAAGGGAAAATGTATGAGATGCATCGGATTGACCAGGAGTTTATTTTTTGCCTCATTTATTTCGGTTGTATTGCTTGGGGCCAGGGTTCTTTCCAGGCCGATCCAATACTCACTGGATAAACAGGGACTGCGGCTGGAGGGTGTCGGTCCGGACAATCCGATGATCTATGACAACGATTGGTGGTTCGACACGCCGGATAAGAACTATCTATGGGCGATGGCAAGCCTGGGCAAGGCCGACTTGCGGGCCAACATCGTCAGCCGGGACATGTGGAACTGGCAAAATGGATATTTGTACAAGCTCGAACAAGGCATGGAGGACGCCCGGAAATCCATTGAAATCGCCCGTCGAAGCGGCGTACGGAATATTCCCGACGCCATTGCCGGTTGCGATCGCGCGTTTGAACGTCCACAAAGCGGACGGATTGAGGATACAAAAATCATTCCCAGCAAAGGCAGCGAGCGGATCGTAGCCGAAGCGCGAAAGGCCACCGCGCAGAAGCCGTTGCTGATCTTTGTCGGGGGTCCTTTAAACACTGTCGCCAATGCGTTGGTGATGGACCCGACGATTGCGGATCGAATCGTTGTGTTTATGACCGATCTAGTGGGGTACAACGGCAAGGACTCATGGGCCAATTATATTGTCGCCAAACGTTGCAGGCTGATCAATTACGGCGCGCACGTGTGGTGGCCGCAGCGTCCCGAGCCGCCGGTCATGCCGTTGGAACGTTTCAAAGATCTTCCCAACAGCGAGCAGACCAGGGACCTGTATCGGATCGCCAAGTGGTTCTGGGATCGCAGCACAAAAGAGAAACCCGACCGGGATGACGGCTTTGCCGATGGGGCGCCGATCTTTTTGGTGTTCCATCCGAAAAGCTGGCTTCAGGTCCGGCGGCAGAGGGTTGCCGGCGTCTTCCGCGTGCAGGATGTGGACGACCAGAGCGACTATGATCTGCTCGACGCGAGAAGGCTTGATTACGAAGATATGACGGAAGCGTTCTTTTCCTGCCTGAAAGAGCCGGCCATATACGCCCGACCGACGGAGGCAGATAATATCGATAAACCGATAGAAACAGGGATTGCCGTTCCGACAAATCAGGCTTTGCTGGATCCGCAGGCGGAGTTTGAGGCTGCGCAGAAGGCCGAGAAGGCCGGCGATTTTGAGACGGCGCTGACGCATTACGAAAACATCTTTGACGCCACACGGACACAGATGAAATTTCCCCCACGGGCGATGCTCCAGAATAAGCTGGGCGAACTGAAGCGCAAGGTCGCACCCAATGCCGACCCGGCCAAAGCGGGCCGGTGGAAGGTCAAGGCGTACGCCTTTCGTACGACGGATGTGAAATGGACCGACGAAGAGGGAAAAGAGCGTCATGCGTGTTTTCAGTTCACGGATCCGCAGATCGAAAACCTGCGACTGGAGATGACCAATTTTGCCGCCAAGGTCTGGGACTACACCCACGGGAACCTTCGCATCGTCTGGGATCTGACGGTGATCGATAAACCCCTGACCGAATGGCATGGGTGGCCGGACCTGGGCGTATGCATGCCGTATTTCACCGATCTTAAGCACGGCGAGGCAGACAGCCTGTTTGTGTTCGCCAAGGCGGCCGGAGGGCCCGAGGACAAACCCTGTGATCCGCTCCACTGGGATCTCTGGGGCGGGACGATCGGCGTAACGGCCGAGACGAAAGGCGCCTGCTATATCGGTTTCAATTGCGGACCGGAACCGGCGCAGAACTCCAGCGGCGAACTGGAACTGCACGAGTGGACCCATGCGGCCGAGATGGCTATGCGCTGGGCCCAGGCGTACGAAGACGGCGATGTGGTGGACTGGTCCGGCGACGACGGGGATTTTTGCGAAACATGGGATTTGTGGAAGCGGCCCGCGGGGGAGGAGACGTGGCTGGATTTTTACCGGACGATCTTTCACAACTGGACGACGCGGAAAATGTGGCGGGAACTGACCGTGACCGAACGCCGCGACAATCCCTGGCTCAAGCCCTATGTCAGGGAGTATCTGGCGCTGGGACCGTTCAAGGCCGAGGGCAAAATGGATGGGGGTCTGAACGAGGCGTTCATCGACGAAGCAGGCGTACAGCCAAAACTTGGCCAAAAGACCGGCGGCCTCGAATGGAAACGGGCCGATTGTCCGGGCAAGTTTGCGACGCTGACGCCGGTTTTCGCAAACGTGGGCGACGACAAGGTCTATTATCTGGCCTTTACCGCCAGAGCGGCGCAATCCCAGCCGGCTCTGCTGCATATCCAGCGGGACGGCATGTGTAAAATCCGGCAGAATGGGCGATTGGTGTATAGCTCGCAAGTGAATCGCGAATGGTCGTCCAGGCCGAATGTGCTGGATATCCCCCTGGCACAGGGAGATAATCGATTTCTGATCAAGCTGACGAATATCAGCGGGGACTGGTCATTCAGTCTGAAGCTGACGGATCTCCAGGGCGAGGCTTTGCCGGATGTGGCGTATTCGGCGCTGTGACAAAAGACGGAACGAACGAGCATGGGTTTCGAAGAAAGGCGTATCGTATGAAGAGAGTCGTGATGATTGTGATATTGGCGGCGGCATACGTATCTGTTGCGCAAGCGGTCGAACCGGCCAATCGTAAGTCGAATCCGCAAGTGAAAAAGGTGCTGGAGTATTTTTATTCCCTTTCTGATAAGAGCGAAAACCGCATCCTTTCCGGCCAATTTACGAATTTCGGGACCGGCTCGAACTTGAAAATCATGGAACAAATCCATGACGCTACAGGCCAGTGGCCGGCGCTGATGGGTACGGACTATGCGGATTTTCGCCGCGGCAGCATTACGACCAAAGTCCCCAACACCGCCGCCATCGAGTACTGGAAGCAGGGCGGTTTGGTGCATGTTATGGCCCACATGTACAATCCCGCCAATCCCCAGGGAGGCGGCCTTCGCGACAAGGGCGTGGATATCGCCGATGTTCTCAGGAAAGACACGGATACGCACAGGCGATGGATGGAACAGCTCGACCTGATTGCGGATGGATTACTAGAGTTGAAAGAGGCTGGGGTGGTGGTCTTATGGCGTCCGTTTCATGAGATGAACGGCGGCTGGTTCTGGTGGGGCGCCCAGAAGCCCGAATCGTTTATTGCCGTGTGGCGGCACATGTTCGAGTATTACAGCAACGTCAAAAATCTGGATAATCTGCTCTGGGTGTATGGGCCCAACCACGGCGATAAGACAGCGGCCTATTATGCCGGAGACAAGTATGTCGATCTGATCGGCCTGGATGCCTATACCGATTTTCTTGATCCCAAACATGTCCGCGGCTATGCCGAGATCGTTGCCCTCAACAAGCCCTTTGGTTTTTCCGAATACGGTCCCCATGCGTCCAGCAATCCGCCGGGCGATTACGACTACCGAAATTTTTTAGAGGGTGTAAAGAAGAATTTCCCTAGGACCTGCTACTTTATGAGCTGGAACGCCAAGTGGAGCCTGGCGTCGAATCGGTATGTTAAGGAGATGCTGAACGATCCGGCTGTCGCCAATCGCGACGATCTTCCGAAGGAATTGTTTTCGGCGGTAAAATCCTCCGCCGTTGCGGTCGAGGCGGGTTCCATACCGCCTGTGGAAGGCCACTGGAAACTGACCTTCGAAGACCATTTCAACGGCGATACGCTGGATTCCTCCAAATGGATTCCCAGCTATGAATGGGGCCAGACGCATAATTATAATGCCTATTGCGATCCGGCCAATGTCCTGATCGAAAACAGCCTCTTGCGCCTCAGGGTCGAGGACAAACCCTCGCACGGCAAGAAATACACCTCGGCCGTCGTGACCACCTACAACAAATTTTCGCAACAGTACGGCTACTTCGAGGGCCGGTTCAGGATTCCGTCAGGCAAGGGTTTCTGGCCGGCCTTCTGGATGCTTCCCTATCCGCAGCACTGGCCTCCGGAGATCGATCTCTTTGAGACCATCCGAGACGACCCAAAGGTCTATATGACCTACCACTGGAGCGAGGCCGGCAAGCACAAGTCCAGCGGCAAGAACTGGACCGACAAGGATTTCACTTATAGCGGCGACTTCCACACGTACGGCCTGCTTTGGGAGCCCGACAGGATCGTCTGGTACATTGATGGCATCGAACGCGCCCGATTCGCCGACGCCGGGGTGATCGTCAATGAGCCGATGTACCTGCTGATCAACTTCGGCATCGATGCCCAATGGCCGGGTCCCTGCGACCAGACGACGTCGTTTCCGGCCTATTACGAATGCGCCTGGGTACGGGTATATGCCAAGGCAGAGACGCAAGAGAAGTAAGGAACCGACGGATTTGGTTTCTTTTGTTGAGCATGAGTTTTTATCGTGTATATGGGAAGAATTGACAGGACATTATTACAGAGGATATTTAAGTGGATAGAATGCATTATATTCTGAAGCTTTTTATGGGTTTGGCGATCCCGGTATTCGCCGAATCTGCGCCGCCACAGTGGGGCATATTTGAAACGATGTTAAAGGGACCGGCAAACGGCTGCCCCTATCTTGATGTGACAATCTCAGCCCGTTTCGTAAAGGACGACCAGGCCATAGAGGTCCCTGGTTTTTGGGACGGCGGGGATGTGTATAAAATCCGGTTTATGCCCACGCAGCAGGGAGTCTGGCGCTACGAAACCCGCAGCAATCGGACGGAACTGGACGGGCATCGCGGCTCGTTTACCGCTGTCGCTCCTTCGGCAGACAACCACGGCCCGGTGCAGGTGTTCGACACGTATTATCTGCGGTACGCCGACGGAACGCCCTATCATCAGTTTGGAACAACCTGTTATGCATGGGTACATCAGAACCGCACGCTGCAGGAACAGACGCTCCGGACGCTTGCCGAGTCGCCGTTCAACAAGATTCGTTTTTGCGTATTTCCCAAGGCGTATGTTTATAACCAGAACGAACCGGAATTCTTCGCGTTTTCCAGGGGACCCGACGGCAGGTTTGATTTCCATCGGCCTGATCCGGACTTTTGGCGGCATTTCGAGAAGCGTCTGCTTGACCTGCAGAAACTCGGTATCGAGGCGGATATCATTCTGTGGCATCCATACGACCGATGGGGTTTTGCCGACATGAGCGACGAAGAGGACGATCTCTATCTGCGGTACTGTATCGCGCGCCTGAGCGCCTTTCGCAATGTCTGGTGGTCGCTGGCGAATGAATATGATTTCATGACCGAACGGCCCAAGGGGCATCGCGGCAACAAGCAGTGGGAAGACTGGGACCGCTTCTTCGCGATCCTGCAGAAGGAGGATCCGCACCAGCGGCTGCGCGGTATTCACAACGGTTCCAGGTGGTATGACCACACCAAGGACTGGGTTACGCACGCCAGTCTTCAAACCTCCGATATGAACGGCGGCGTTCGTTTTCGCCGGACATATCGCAAACCCATACTGTATGATGAATGCAAATATGAAGGCGACATTCCACAGGGGTGGGGTAATCTGACAGCGCAGGAGATGGTGCAGAGATTTTGGCTTGGCACACTGAGCGGCTGTTATGTCGGCCATGGCGAGACCTACAAGCACCCCCAGGACATCCTGTGGTGGGCCAAGGGGGGTGTGCTGCATGGCCAGAGCCCCCAGCGCATTCAGTGGCTCAAGGATCTTATGGCCCAGGCGCCGCCTTTCCATACCCTGCAACCGCTGGGCAACGATCAGGGCCAGTTTCTGCTGGCCAGGCCAGGCGAATATTACCTTCTCTATTGCCTGAGCACCAAATCGGAAACCATAACTCTCGACGGAGACCGCCCCTATAAAGTCGACTCCATCGACCCATGGTCTATGACCGTTACTCCGATCGGTACGGCGCCGCCGGGGGTATTTCATGTTGCTCCGTTGAAGTCGGATATGGCGTTCCGTTTTGTCCCTTACCAGCCGGGCGAAAAACGCCGGCCCCAGGCGATCCTGAAGGTTTCCGTCACAGAGGGTTTGGTCCCTCTGACGGTAACTTTTACCGGCGCGGGAGGAATACAAACCTGCTGGGACTTTGGCGACGGCCAAAGCAGCGATGCACCCAATCCCACGCATGTCTTCCAAAAACCTGGAGTCTATCCGGTCAAGCTGACGGTTAGGGACGCCGACGGTGAAAGCGCTCAGGCCTTTGTATCTGTGGCTGTGGACTGGGACGTCAAAAAGCCGATTGCGCGTATCGGTTTTTTGAACGAGGAAATTCCCTCGCTCCAATTTCACGGCGCCGCTCGTCGGCTCCCGTCAGGATCGCTGCAATTTCCCAGCGCTGCGCCATGGGGTTGGGTCCAGGCCGGTGAAGGGATTCTCGATGACCTGCGCAGCTTGCGTTCCTTCACCATTATGGGCTGGCTTATGCCCGAGAGCCTTGTCGTCGGCAGCGGGGGAAACCGAATTCTCTTCTGTCTAAAAAAAGACCGTTCCGGTATCGACCTGGTGTGCCTTGCGGATGGCCGGATGCGTCTGGCGGTCAATCAGTGGCCTGACGCGGTTCGCAACGACAGCTCGGCAGGGAAACTTCAGATTGGAAAGTGGACTTTTTTTGCCGTAACCTATGATGGTACAAAATCCCAGGACAATGTGTGTTGGTATTTCAGCCGACCGATGGATGCCCCGCAACGAGCGGATCTGATGCTGGACCGGCGGAATTCCTACCCTGCCGGTGCGGTGGCCGCTGATATTGGTCCCCTGGCAGTCGGTAATTTTAATCAAACCATGCAGGATTACGGTCTGGATCGTCAATTCCGAGGCATGATCCATGGTCTTTCCATTTTTGGCAGCCGTACGAGCGGGCGCGGCGCATTGGATCTGGATGCCATTCGAAAGAATATGCCATGAAGCGTTTTAGAACCTTTGGTTGCGTCCTGTTTTTGATCCTGATTTGTCAGATCCTGCAAACGGAGGCGTGGGGTTCTGGTTCCTTGCCTGCGGCCGACGGGGTTGATGGAGATTTTTTTGCGGGGGGGCCGGACAAGCGATTAAAGGTTTCCTCGAACGGACGTTTTCTGGTGTATGAGGACGGGACGCCCTTTTTCTGGCTGGGAGATACGGCCTGGCAGTTGATCCATGACCTGACGCGGCAGGAGACCGAGTTTTACATGGCCAACCGGGCATGGAAAGGTTATACGATCATTCAGACGGTTATCCTGGCAGAACTTCGCGGACTGGAAGAACCGAATCGGCAGGGCCATTTCGCCCTCAAAGACAACGATCCGGCCAAACCGATTGTCAAGGATGGGCCTGACAATGACTATTGGGATGACCTGGAATTCGTCCTGAAAACGGCTCAGGAGAATGGTTTGTATATCGGACTGCTGCCGACCTGGGGAAAGTATGTAACCAGCAACTGGCAGGATGGTTTGGTGGACGGTATTTTCAACGAGAAAAATGCCCTGCAATACGGCCAATTTGTGGGCAAGCGATTCCGCGAATATGACAACATTATCTGGATCATCGGCGGAGACCGGGCCGCCCCGACGGATGCCTCGCGGGCCATCTGGCGGGCCATGGCCAGGGGGATTACGGTCGGAGCCGCCGGCAAGGAAGATTACGATAAAACACTGATGACATATCACACTTCCGGACCGGGCGCGAGCTGGTGGTTTTTCAATGAGGAACCGTGGCTGGATATCCGCGCGGCCCAGTCCGGCCACGGGCAGAACAGTTTTAACTGGCAGTTCATCCAGATGGGCTATACGATAAAACCGGTCAAACCGGTGCTGGATCTGGAGACGGCCTATCCCGGTTTTCGGCACGGACGGCCGCCGACGATAGCGACAGACGATCATGCGCGGCGGGGGGCCTATTGGGCCGTCTTCGCCGGGGCGTGCGGCCATACGTACGGGCATCACAGCATCTGGCAGATGTACGATCCGCTTCGGCCGGGAATCGCCGATCCGAAAAAGTACTGGTACGAAGTACTCGATATCCCCAGCGCGTTTCAGATGGGATATCTGCGGAAACTGATGGAGTCGCGGCCGTTTACTACGGCGATCCCGGATCAGAATATGATTGTGACCGAGCAGAGTCATGTCGATGATTACATCGAAGCTTTACGTGGTAATGGTTTTATTATGGTATATACTCCAACCGGTAAAACATTCGAGTTACAAATGGGCCGGTTGAAATGCGATCGTCTATTCGGATGGTGGTTCGATCCTCGCAAAGGAGAAGCGACAAAGGCGGGTACGATCGAGAATAAAGGCGTTCTATTGTTTAATCCGCCCGGCGCGGAAGGCTTTCCCGATGACTGGATTCTTGTGCTGGACGATCCCGGCAAGGGATTCGATCCTCCGGGCGCAGGAAAAGAAGAATGGGATGGGAAGTAAAGAATTGTGAGGCAATAGAAACCGTCGTAGCGGCGTCTGAAACGAAGATTACAGGCGAACAGGAATCTCGGATTTCAGAAAAGGGGCAAGGAAATGGCGGATCGACTCGGTTTAATAGTATTCGTGCTTCTCTGTGTTGTGCCTTTCTCCTACTCGATTACGCTGGATGAACGTCCGGCCGGGCCGGGGGAATGGGGGTTTCGGCCGGCAAAGAATGAATCTATTTCCGCGAATCCGCCCAGTTTTGTCTGGCGGTATCAAAAGGGCTTGACCTGGCAAGTGGAATGCGCTTTGATGGAAGCAGGAAAGAATTTCACATATTCGGTTTCCGATCTGGAACTGAATGTGCATTGCCCCCCTACAACCTTTCCTGCGGGAAGCTATCAATGGCGGTATCGCGGCAAGGACAGCCAGGGGAACTGGACTGGCTGGAGCGTTGTTCGTCCATTCACCATCGCGGCCGATGCGATATCGATGCCCATGCCGGAAAAGGCCGAACTCCTGTCTCGGATCCCTGACAGCCATCCTCGTCTGTTCGTCCGACCGGAAAAGATGAGTCATCTTCGCACACTGGCCAGGGAAGAACTGAAGGACAAATATGAAGCAATGGTTCGCGAGTGTGAGCGAATCCTGAAAAATCCTCCGGATACGACCGAACCTCCCAAATACCCGGCCGGCATGGAACGGGGCTCCGATCCATGGCGGGAAATCTGGTGGGGCAATCGCACCTATACCATCCGGGCCCTCAACAGCGCGGCATTGCTCGCGTTTACGCGCCTGCTCGGCGGGCCGGAGAAATATGGGCAAGAGGCCAAACGAATCCTGATGGAATGCGCCCGATGGGATCCGGTAGGCAGTACCGGCTATCGGTATAACGACGAGGCAGGCATGCCGTACAATTATTATTTTTCCCGCACCTATACCTTTGTGAACGATCTTCTTTCCGAGCAGGAAAAACAGGCCTGTCGCCAGATTATGCAGATTCGCGGCAAGGAGATGTATGAGCATCTGTGGCCGCGCCATCTTTGGCAGCCCTATGCGAGCCATTCCAACCGGGCATGGCATTTTCTCGGAGAAGTCGCGGTGGCCTTTCACGAAGAAGTCGAAGGCGCCGCCGACTGGCTCTGGTTTGCGATGAATGTATTCTACAATATGTATCCGGTCTGGTGCGACGACGACGGAGGCTGGCACGAAGGCGCCAGTTACTGGTCCAGCTACCAGGATCGGTTTGCCTGGTGGGCCGACGTGATGCGCGAGGCGATGGGTATCCATGCCTTTGATAAACCGTATTATTCCCAGGTCGGGTATTACTGTATGTATCTGCTGCCCCCGAACAAAGTCGGAGCCGGATTCGGCGACCTGTGTGCTCCAAAGCGGTCGAGCAACTTTCGCGGTATCATGAGTGTGTTTGCCGCCCAGGCCCAGAATCCCCACTGGCAATGGTGGGTACAACAACATGGAGACCCTGTGGAGGAAGGCGGCTACATCGGTTTTATCCGCGGGGCCCTTCCTACGGTTGGAGCCAAGGCCCCGGACGACCTGCCGGCAAGCCGGCTCTTTCATGGAATCGGCCAGGCCTGTCTCAATACCCAGATTTTCGATGCCGACGACAACGTGCAGATCGCCTTCAAATCCAGCCCATTCGGGACACAGAGCCATGGGTATGAAGCCAATAATTCCTTCCTTTTATGGGCTTATGGAAAACGACTGCTGATCCGCAGCGGCTATCGAGACAGCTACGGCAGCGAGCACCACAGCAAGTGGATGTGGTCCACCCGGTCGGTCAACAACATTACCCTAGACGGCATGGGCCAGGGGCGTCGCACAGCCGGGGCGCAGGGGCAAATTATCGCTTTTGAGACCACGCCGGAAATGGATCTTGTCATCGGGGAAGCGGGCCGTGCCTATGAAAAGCCGCTGGAACGGTTCACTCGGGCTATCCTCTTTATCAAGCCGGAATTGATGATCGTATATGATCGCCTGGCGGCGGCCCAGCCTTCTTCGTTTGAATACTGGCTGCACGCCCTCTACAAAATGCAGGTCCGGGATCAGCATGATATTCTTGTGAAGAACGACGATGTGTTTTGCCGGATCGATTTTCTGGCGCCCCTTGACCTGACGTTCGAACAGACCGACCAGTATGATCCCAATCCGCGTCCCCGCATCACGCTGCGGGAGTGGCACTTGACCGGCAAAACACCCGACAAACAAAAGCAGGTGGAATTTGTGACGCTGTATCGAATCGGTCGTCAGCGGCAAACCCTTCCCCATGAGGCGACGCTGAAAAAAGAGGACGGCGGATACATTCTGAATGTCGCTGTTTCCGATGGATCGGTTACAGCGTTGCTGCCCATCCGGGACGACTGGGACTATGCCGTCGGAGACCTGAAAACATCCGGTACAGTCGCCATCCGTCGGCAATATCATGACGGACGGATCTGTAGACTCTTGCTAAAGTAAGCCACAGGCGATATGCTTTGCCGCAGTGAAAGGAATCATGATCGATGGCAGGGAGACAACACATGAGAAAGACCGGTATCGTACTGAGCCTTATTATATCGACGGTTTCCTTAGGCCAGACGCCGCAGCAGGACACAACCCCGACGCTGCAGGCCGGGCCCGGGGTAGTGATTTCCGGAAAACCCTACAAGGGAATGGACAGTGATGTTTTTCCCATCGGCATCGTTTTTTATGAGAGCCGCCTGTGGTCGATCCGCGGGACGGAATTGGGCTATCGCCTCTTTAACGACGGGGCTTTCGATCTCAAGGCCATCGCCCGCTGGCGATTCGATGGATACGACGAGGACGACAGTTCCTCATTGGACGGGATGGCCAATCGGCATATGACGGTCGATGGGGGCGTTTCGGCCTCCTGGTATGGGGACTGGGGGGCTATCACCGCCTCTTTTGTGAATGATCTGCTGGGCGAGCATGACGGCCAGGAGGTTCGTGCCGGCTACAGCAGGCGATTTACCTGGGCCCCTGTCACAGTAACCCCGTCGATCGGTTTACGCTGGCAGAGCGATCAGGTCATCCGTTACTATTACGGTGTGGAAGGCGATGAGGTCCGACCCGGACGGACGTGGTACCGGCCCAATGATACAGTCACTCCGTATGCGGGGATCAGCCTGAGTTACGATCTCCAGGGGCCCTGGTCGATTTTCGCTTCGATGCGATACGAATGGCTGACCTCGGATATCGCCGACAGCCCCATCGTCGATGACCACCACACCCTATCCTTTTTTGCAGGGCTTCTGTATGAGTTTTGAGAACGCAACTTTTTTGTAAAAGAGTGGAACCTGATAGCCAATTCTACGTATCCTGTGGTACACTCGCTCAAAACGAAGCGAGAGTTTTTCTATGTATAGATCGATAGGGAATCGGTAGGGAAAGGATAAGCATGGCTAAAATCGGGCTGTTTTATGGAAGCACAAGCGGAGATACGCTTAAGGCCGCTGAGATGATCGCCGCGGAATTCGGCGACGGATCGGTGGAATTGCAGGATGTGCGAAAAGCCTCGGCCGCGGATCTGGCCGGGTATGATGCGTTTATTTTCGGCACCAGCACATGGCACTGGGGCGGATTACAGGATGAGTGGGCCGTGTTTGAAGAGGAACTCGGAGCCGAACAGATCAAGGGCAAAAAGATCGCCTTGTTCGGCCTGGGCGATCAAAAAAATTATCCGGAAAATTTTGTCGACGGGATCGGTCTTTTGGGCAAAAAAGTCAAGTCGCTTGGCGCGTTGCTCGTTGGACATTGGCCGACGGAGGGATATGATTTTATCGCCAGCCAGGCGGTTTCCGGCAAGGCCTTTCTCGGTCTGGCCTTGGATCAGGACAATCAGGCCGCTCAAACCCCGGATCGGATCCGTCGCTGGGTCAGGCAGTTGAAAGAACAGCTTGTCTGATCCGCCCGGAGGGGAAGAAATTTTCAATGCAGGGAAAGAGGCGATTGGTAAAAGTCGTCTCTCATGGCTAACCCTGCGAATCCTTTGCTCGTCGGGAAATCACAAGAAAAAAAGTTGTCCTGCGGTGCTGAAATCCTATAATGGAAAAGGAATGGACTGAACAGGCACATAGGGTGAAAAATGGAGGCGGGCATCATGCCGGATATTTTGTATTATGCAATCGTCGCCGTAGCGGGCGTCGTCGTGGGAGCGTTACTGGCGGGAGTGATCCTGGGGCTTCGCGCCCGGCAGCAGCTTGCCGAAGAACGGCAAAGCCGTGCTGTGGCGGAAGAGAAAAATTTCCGCATTCCGAAGCTGGAAAGCGCAATCTCCCGCAAAAATACGGAAATCAAGGATCTGCAGGAACATCTGAGCGACCGGGAGCAGCGGTTGTCGGAAATCCAGAACCGGTTGTCCCAAAGGGACCGGGAACTGTTCGAAAAGTCGGCTCAACTGGCCGAAAAAACGGTTGAGCTTTCCGAAACACGAGCCAATTTGGCCGCCAAACGGGCCGAACTGGAGGAAGAGAGGCGATACTCCGCGGCCAAACTGGCCGAGCAGAAAAGACTCTCGCGCGAGCGGCTGGAAGGACTCTACGAGGCACAAACACAGATTTGGCATGATTTCAGGCAGCTTTTCGCCGAGGCCCTTCTGGAAGATCAGCCACAATACCCCAAATTGGTTCGAAACGGACAGGAAATTACGGAGGACATGCAGGAACCGCAAGAGTCCCCGCCGGAGGATCTTTGGCAGGAGAATTTGGCCGAGGAAGAGCAGTATAACGCCACGGCCGGCAATGATATAAAACAAACACCCCGGGAACCGGAAGAAGACGAAGATCAGGAGGAAGGGGAAGATCCCCTCGCTGGGTTTCCTTTGGAAGACAAAGACTCGGAAACAATCGAATTGAACCTTGTCGAGGACGATAAGGAAGCCATCCAGGAAACCGAGCCAACCGCAGAGATCCGAACCGGACCGCCGCCGATTCCAATCCGGGAAATAATTTCGAGAGAGAAAGGGAGCCAACAGGCGGAAGATTCGCTCATAGAGGCCGAAAAAAAAAATTCCAGGCGATTCCGGATTAGATATCGAACGCGATCCAGAAGAAAATCGGTAAGAACCGGCTCCGGGCTGTCAGACGTCGCTCCCTGGAAGCTGGGCAGAGAGAGGGGTGCCTGCTTGGTACACGACAAGTAATGTCGTCAAAAGGGTTGCAATACTCAGGAATATCGGACCGGAACAATCGGTTGTTCTTTTTTACGCCAAAAAACATTTCCGGTCAAAAGCGTTTCTGATTCCGATGTTTTATTGTCGTTTTTTCCTTTTAGGGTATGCGGGCCCGTTCTCTGTCGTTTTTATCGGATGGAAGCGCTTGATGGAAGATCACCGCATTCCCATACCAGCCGCGCACGTCGTCTCACAGAGTTTCATGCGTACGATATCCGAACCTTCTTAAGTGCCGCTTGAGTCTCTCCGATAGGGGGATCATAGGGTATCAGCAGGTTTACTGACATATTAAAACAGATGGAGTACAGAAGGTATATCCTGTACATGTTATTCCTGTCGAGTTGTGTAAAACAATACAATTCTTGTTAGGAGTCGGATCGTGACAGAGAAGGAAAACAGATTGGGCGTTGTGCCGGCCGCCCAAGACTCAGATCCTGCCGCGGCGGAAAGCAGGGAAGGGAAATATCTTACCTTTGCCCTGGGACAGGAGGAATACGGCCTCGAAATTCTTACCGTGCGGGAGATCATCGGTTACCTGGAGATCACCGCGGTCCCGCAGACGCCCGATTTCATCGAAGGGGTGGTCAATCTGCGCGGGCAGGTCATTCCCGTCGTGGACCTGCGGAGGAAGTTCGGCATGGATCGCGCCGAGGTCACGGACGAGACCTGCATCATTGTTGTCGAAACCGAGCACGATGGGAAAAGCTCCCAGACCGGGCTGATTGTGGATCGGGTGATGGAAGTGCAGTACATCGAGGAGGAAAACATCGAAGCGTCGCCCGAATTCGCCGGCGCGGCGGGAACGGATTTTATCCTGGGATTGGCCAAGGTGGGCCAGTCGGTCAAGATCCTCTTGGATATTAACTGCGTGCTCGGACAGAGCGGCGCCAATCTAAACCTGTAACAAAACAACGGACATCGCGCCTGGCGACGGGATGTCCAGCGGAGAAAAGAAGGAGTGTATTATGTTCAAAAACATGAAGCTGAAGGTCAAGCTGTTGGTCATGGGAATTGCATTGACGGTGCTGCCGATCCTGATCGTTTCGTTTGTGATCTGGAAGCAAAACAACAAAATGATGGAGATCGCGGAAAAGGAAAACCAGATTCTTGCCCTGGCGGACCTGGATCATATCGCCCAGGGCGTCTATGCCATGTGCCAGGCCCAGCAGGAGCTGGTACAGCAGAATGTGAATTCTTCGTTAAATGTCGCCCGTGATATAATCAGGCAGACGGGACAGGTTACCTTTTCCGAAGAGACCGTGGGCTGGGAAGCCGTGAATCAATATACGAAAAGCGCATCCAGCGTTACCCTTCCCAAAATGATGGTCGGTTCCTCATGGCTGGGTAAAAATGCCAACATGAAAGAATCCTCCCCGATCGTGGACGATGTGCAAAAGCTTATCGGCAGCACCTGTACCATTTTCCAGCGCATGAATCCTCAGGGAGATATGCTTCGAGTCTGCACCAACGTCGAACAGCTCAACGGAACGCGGGCCATTGGGACGTTTATCCCGGCGACCAATCCCGACGGGCAGTCCAATCCGGTGATCTCGACGGTCTTGCGGGGAGAAACCTTCAGCGGCCGGGCGTATGTGGTCAACAAGTGGTATATTACCTCATACGAGCCTCTTTTCGACGCCGGTCGAAATGTCGTGGGAATTCTGTATGTCGGAATACCCCAGGAAAGCGTCGTCAGTCTCCGCCAGGCCATTATGAACGTGAAAGTGGGAGAGACAGGGTATGTCTATGTACTGGACTCCCAGGGCAACTATGTGATCAGCAGCGGCGGAAAACGGGACGGCGAATCGATCTGGAACGCCAAGGATGCCGACGGAAATCTGTTCATTCAGGAAATCATCAAGAAAGCCACCGTGCTGAAATCGGGCCAGATCGCCGAACAGCTCTATCCCTGGAAGAACGCCGATGATCCGGTAGCGCGGGTTAAAATCGCTCGCCTGATGTATTTTGAACCATGGGACTGGATTATTGGCGTCGGTTCCTATCTGTCTGAATTTGAAAAAGCCAAGGTTCGCGTCCATGAGGTGGGAAGGGCCACCAATTGGATTCTTGGGATTCTGGGAGGCACTTCCCTTGTCGCTGCGGCGTTGATCTGGTTGTTCGTAGCCAGCGGTCTGACCGGGCGTCTGGGACGGATTGTCACACAACTTCGGGAAGGATCTCAGCAGGTTTCCAGCGCTTCCGGGCAGGTCTCGGCGGCGTCGCAGTCGCTGGCCGAAGGGGCCACCGAGCAGGCGGCCGGCCTGGAAGAGACCAGCAGCAGCCTGGAGGAGATGGCCAGCATGACCAAGCAGAACGCCGACAACGCCCAGCAGGCCAATACCCTGGCCGACGAGGCCAAGAAGGCCGCCGACAACGGCGCCCAGGCCATGGGCAAGATGAACCAGGCCATCCAGGAGATCCAGAAGTCCTCCGACGAGACGGCCAAGATCATCAAGGTCATCGACGAGATCGCCTTCCAGACCAACCTGCTGGCCCTCAACGCCGC
>JAFGGE010000050.1 GCA_016930745.1 Sedimentisphaerales bacterium | reverse complement strand
TATGCCGGCATACCCACTTGCACTCGAACGCCTTTTTTAGTACAATAGCGGTGCCCTGTGTAGGTTTTTCCAGCATGGGAGAGTGTTGGCATCGTTAGAAATGGCCCCTTGGAGGGGCGATGATGCGGCGAATTGGCGGCATCAAAGTACGTAAAACTGGAGGATAGTGATGAAAATCCGGCATCTGATCCCATACCTGTATCTGAGTCTGGTCGTTCTTTCCGGTACTCTTTTCGCCGCCGGGACGAGAACCTGGAGCGGCACATTTGGAGGCAACTGGAGCGACAGCGAAAACTGGTTCGGCGGAGAACCCGGCACCGGCGACAGCGCTTTTATCAACTACGGCTATGCCCTTATTACGGAATCCGGCGAAAACGTGCATTATAATCTCTACCTCGGCCAGCGAGCCGACGATGAGGGAGCGATTGTCATGGACAGCGGCGATTTGCATGTCGGCTACGCCGAATATATTGGCTCGGCCGGCGCCGGGCACTTTACACACAACGGCGGTATACACTGGGCCATGATGGGCCTGATCATTGGACGTTATAGCGGCAGCCAGGGAACGTATGAACTTTCCGGCGGCGAACTGCAGAGCAGCTATTGCGAGGTAGCCGAAAACGGGACAGCGATATTCATTCAAACCGGAGGGATTCATACCTGTGGTGCACTTCGTATCGCGGATATTTTTGCTCCAAATTTATCCAGCGCTGACGGAACTTATGAAATTTACGGGGGAACACTTACGGCAAGTTCTCTCACCATTGCCCCGGATGGCTATCCCGGCACGTTCAGCATTTTGGGCAGTCCCGCTGCTATCACAATTTCCGGGCCCGTTACTCTCGGCGCGGAGGCCTTATTGCGGGCGGTTCCGAACAGCCGTATTACGATCACCCGGGGTGGTGACTTTATAAACCAGAAAATCCGCTCTGGAGACCTGAATGGCCTGTCCAATCTGAACCTGATCTTCGATGCCGACGGTCAGACCTCCGATTTTGAGGTCGCCGGGCGGGATATGGGCAATGTTCCCGAAGGTTTTTACAATAACTTCCTTCTTGATACCCTGACTGTCGGAGATGGCACTGTCACTACTGTTGTCTTGCGAGACAATATCGATAACGGCCATCGCTTCGGCACAGAAGGCGAAGAGGAGGCCTTATATATCCGTAAACTCATTGTCCGATCCGGCTGTACACTCAATCTGAACAACCTGCATCTCTACTGCCAGGAGTCTCAGATCGAACCGGGCGCCACCATCCGAAACGGCGATCCCGTAATCATTCCGCAAACCGCCGATTGTGATGGAGATGGATCTGTCGATTTTATCGATCTGGAAATTATGGGGGAACACTGGCTTCAAACAGATTGTGACGAAACCGACTTCTGCATGGGCGCCGACATCGTCATAGACGGCCAGGTAAATCTGAGAGACTTTGCAATTCTGGCCGGGTCATGGGAACCGACCGAAACTCCCTGATCTTCAGAGGACTTCAAAACCGAATCCCAAAAAAAAGTACAGGATTGTTATTATCAATCCTTCTACAAGGCAGATACTCTAGAATCGACAGTTGAACCAACACAATCCTTCCCTTATACTTCTACTCATTCGTAAGAGAGCTGCCAATTACAGCTATCCTTGACAAGGATGATTATGAATGAATTCAGCGCCATCGGACAGGAATTGCGGGACCTCATTGAAGAGTGGGAGCCGAAATTATTGGCCCTTGATCGAAGGATTATTAACAAGCGACGAAACAGTCAGAATCGCACGGTCAAGCAGATTGTAGGACACATGGTCGATTCAGCGTCCAATAATACGCACAGGATCGTACATCTGCAATATCAGAAGTCCCCTCTCGAGTTCCCTAACTATGCCACCTTCGGAAATAACGACCGATGGATTGCGATTCAGAACTACCAGGAGGAAGATTGGCACACCCTGGTACAGCTATGGAAATATACTCACATCCACATTGCCCATGTGATACAAAATATAGACCCAGAAAAACTGGAAAATCAGTGGAAATCCGGCCCCAATGAAACTATATCCTTACGGGCAATGGTGGTAGATTTCCCCCGGCATTTCAAGTTACATTGTAAGGAAATCGAAGTCTTGGTAAACCATAGTTAATCCATCTTTTTTTTTGGTCATATCAGATATTTCTCGTTTGTGACATGTCATATATTTATGGAAGAGGGTCTCCTGCGGCCGGCTAATCGAGAAAATTTTCGGCACGTCTCATAATACCTTTGTTTTTGAAACCGCCTTTCCAGAGGTCTCCGAATTGCGGTCAAGCGTCCGCGAAAAACCGCCGATGTAACCTATACGCGTCAGGCGTCGGGGGTGTGTTCGCCCCAATGGCAGCCTCGTAAAAGCCCTGAAATAAAGGATTTATCGAATGTATACGATCAGGACATTCACGGTTAAACCCTCTCTGCCCGCACCGCTGGAGGATCTTCGCATTATCGCTCAAAATCTGTACTGGGCCTGGCATACCGATATCACGGATATCTTCCGCCGCATGGACTATGAACTCTGGAAGGCGGTCCACCATAATCCCGTTAAACTGCTGGGCAATGTCTCCCAGGCCCGTCTGGAAGACCTGGCCCGTAACGAAGGTTTTCTCTACCAACTCAAACAGGCCAAAGAGAAACTGGAAGAAACCCTCAATGCTCCAAGCTGGTACGAGAAAGTCTATAACACAACGGAAGCCAAGCCGCTGATCGCGTATTTCAGCGCCGAATTCGGGGTGCACGAATCCCTGCCGATCTATTCGGGCGGTCTGGGGATGCTCGCCGGCGACCATCTCAAAAGCGCCTCGGATCTGGGGATTCCGCTGGTGGGTATGGGACTGATGTATCAAAAAGGCTATTGCCGCCAATACCTCAATACCGACGGCTGGCAGCAGGAACATTATATCGACAACGATTTTCACAATATGCCCATCGAGCTGGTTCGCAAAAAAGGCAGCCGCCCGTTGGCCGTAGGGATTCAATTCCCCGGCCGGACGGTGACCGCTCAGGTCTGGAAGGCCATGGTCGGGCGGGTTCCATTGTTCCTGCTGGATACGAACATCCCCGACAATAAGCCGGAAGATCGTTCGATTACGCAGGCCCTGTACGGCGGTGATAACGAAACCCGGATCTGTCAGGAAATGGTCCTGGGTATCGGCGGGCTCAAGGCCCTGTTTGCGATGGACATGGAGCCGACGGTCTGCCATATGAATGAGGGGCACGCCGCCTTTATGGCTCTGGAGCGTGTACGGCGGCTGCGCAGCGATAAAGGCATGACCTTCGATGAAGCGGTCGAAGCGGCCAAAAGCAGCAACGTCTTCACCGTACATACCCCCGTCGCCGCAGGAAACGACGAATTCAAGATCGAGATGATCGATAAATACTTCGGCCATTATTACGGCAAACTGGGCATCAACCGGGACCAGTTCCTGAACCTGGGACGAGTTAAGCCCAACGATCCGAACGAAGGATTCAAGATGCCCGTTTTGGCGATCCGTATGAGCGCTTCCCGCAACGGAGTCAGTCAGCTTCACGGCCAGGTCTCGCGAAAAATCTGGCATGGCATCTGGCCGGAACTACCGGAGGAGGAAGTGCCTATCCAGGCGGTCACCAACGGCGTTCACGCCCGCACCTGGGTCAGCAGCGAATTGATCGATCTGTACGAACGATATCTGGGGGCCAAATGGTCCGACGAGATCGTGGATAAGTCGATCTGGCAGAATGTCGATCAGATCCCGGATGAGGAGATGTGGCGCACGCATCAGCGCTGTAAGGAACGCCTTGTGGCCTTTGCCCGCGCTCGTCTGCGAAAACAGATGGAGCGGCGCGGCGCATTTCATACGGAGCTGGAGACAGCCGACCTGGTGCTCGATCCGGAGGCCCTGACGATCGGATTCGCCCGACGGTTCGCCTCCTACAAACGGGGCAACCTCCTGCTGCGGGACAAGGAACGGCTGCTGCGGCTGCTGAGCCAGACCGAAAAGCCCGTCCAGTTCATCTTTGCCGGCAAGGCCCACCCGCGCGACGCATCGGGCAAGGAGATCATCCGCGAGATCGTGCATTTCGCCAAAGAAAACAAGATCCAGCGCAAGTTCGTCTTCCTGGAAGATTACGACATGGACATCGCCCGCTACATGGTCCAGGGCGTGGATGTGTGGCTGAACAATCCGCGACGGCCTCTGGAGGCCAGCGGAACCAGCGGGATGAAGGCGGCCCTGAACGGCATCCTAAACATGAGCACGCTGGACGGCTGGTGGTGCGAGGGATATATCCCCAACGGCGGCTGGATCATCGGGGCCGGCGAGGAATACGACGATCTGGAGTACCAGGACCAGGTGGAGAGCCAGGCGATCTTCGACCTGCTGGAAAGCGAAGTGGTGCCGGTGTTCTATTCCCGCTCGAAGGACCGCCTGCCGCGGCGATGGATCCGCCGGATGAAGAATACGATCAAGTGGTGCGCCCCGCGCTTCAATACGCATCGCATGGTCGCCGAATACACCCGCAAGTTTTACAATCCCGCCGCCGAGCGGTGGCGCTGCCTGACCGCCGAGGCGATGGACCGGATTCGCGCCCTGTCGCAGTGGAAGACACAGGTGCGCAACGCATGGACGGATCTGTCGATCGAGAACGTCGAGGTACAGGTCAGCGACGGCAGCCAGGTCAGCGAGCTCAACGTCCGCCAGCCGCAGTTGCAGGTCGGTTCGCAGGTCAAGGTGCTGGCGCATGTCAAGCTGGGCCGGCTCAAACCCGACGATGTGGCGGTGCAGATTTATCACGGTACGACCGATTCCAAAGGACAGATTCAGGAAGGACAGGTCACGCGGATGGGGTACCAGGGCAACGCCAACGGCGACGGACTGTCTCTCTTTGAAGGCCTGATCCCCTGCACGGCGTCCGGCCAGCATGGATTCGCCCTGCGTGTGCTGCCCAGCAACGCGGACATGGCCGAACCCTACGAGCCCGGCATGGTCCTGTGGGAAAGCTGATATACGAGTAGTTAGGCGGGTTTCTTTTTGCCTTTGTCCGCCTTTTTTGCGCCGGCGTCGGATGTTTTGGTTTCGGTTGTCTTGTTTTCTTTGGAATCGGCTTTCTTGTCGCTTTTGTTTGTCGTGTCGGCGCCCGATTCCTTCTTTTGGGCCTCCGTATAGCTTTTACTGCGGTAATCGGTTTCGTAAAAGCCGCTGCCCTTGAAGATGATCCCTGCCCCGGTTCCCAGCAGACGACGGAGCTTCAATTTGCCGCACCGGGGGCATTTGCGCAGGGCCCGAGCCGTAATCGACTGGAACTGCTCAAACTCGTGACCGCAGTTTTCACAGGCGTATTCATACGTCGGCATAGCTATTCTCCGTCGCTGGTTTGTTCGGGCTCTTGCTCAGAATTCATCCGCTGTGCAGGCGGCGTTTCCGGGATTGGGGCCGGGGGCGTTTCCACGGGAACCTTGTTCACGATCACCTTGGCCGGGCGCAGGGTCTGTCCGTTCAGCAGGTACCCCGCCTGATACTCCTCCAGAACGATTCCATCGGGCTTGCCTTCTTCGCAGCGCTGCATTACCGCCTCGTGCACGGACGGATCGAACGGCTTGCCGAGCGCCTCGACCCGCTGCACGCCATGGGCCTTCAGGGCGTCCAGAAGATGCCGCAGGATCAGTTCAACGCCTTTGACAACCCCTTCCACGGCGGGATGGTCCTGGGCCGACGGCGCATTGGCCAGGGCATGGGCGAAATTATCCAGCGATGGAAGCAGCGAAAGCAGGATCGCCCGTTTTTCATACGCCACCGAATCGGCGATCTGCCGGGGCGTTCGCTTGACATGATTGGCATAGTCGGCCTGAAGACGCTGGAACTTATCGAACAGATCCTGCTTTTCTTTGGTCAGTTCGTCGATCTTCTGCTCCATTTCTTCGACCCTTTTGGCGGTCTTTTTGTCGAGCTTGTCCGTCGCTTCGTTTTTGTCCTTTTTTTCTTCTTTGGATTTTTTCATGATCTCTACCGTGATTTTGCGGTTGTCGGATTACACATTTCCAAAATGATTTTTCAGCTTGTCAAAAAATCCCCTGCTCTCCGGCATCACCTGGGTATCCTCGGTCTCGGCAAACGCCCGCAGCAGTTTTTCCTGCTCGAAGCTCAACCGCTTGGGTATCTCGACGGCCACCCGAACCAGCTCGTCGCCCTTCCGCCCGGTTCGGATATCGGGCAGGCCTTCTCCTTTGATGCGAAAGATGCTTCCGTATTGGGTTCCGGCAGGCACCTTCAGTTGGCGCGTTCCGTTCAGGGCGGGCACCTCGACCAGCGCCCCCAGCGCCGCCTGGGTAAAACTGATCGGGACGGTGCACACCAGATTGTTCCCATCCCGCATCAGGAATGGATGCGCCCTGACCCGCACATAGCAGTACAAATCGCCCCGCGGCCCGTTGTTGCGTCCCGGCTCGCCTTCGCCGGCCACACGAATCCCCTGCCCCTCGTGTACGCCCGGGGGTATCTTGACCGTCAGAGTCCGTTTTTTGGCAACCGTCGTCTTGCCCCGGCACTTGAGGCAGGGATCGGTAATGATGCGTCCCATTCCGTTGCAGTTGGGACAGGTGGAGACCATCTGAAAGAATCCTCCCAGCCCAGCCCGCTGCACCTGGCCGGCCCCTCCGCAGGCCGAACAAATCGAAGGACTCTTGCCTTTGGCGCAGCCGGTGCCGCCGCAGGCCGAACAAGTATCCTCGCGGGTGAATTCGATGGTCTTTTCCGCCCCGTTGGCGATTTCTTCCAGCGTCAGCTCGACGGTGGTTTCCAGATCGTAGCCGCGCGACGGACGGTCGGGGGAACGGCGACTGCGGCGCCCGCCGCCGAAAAAGTCGCCGAAAATATCGCTGAACATGTCGCTGATATCGTCCACATGCATCCGCGACCAGTCATGCATGCCCGCGCCGCGAAGGCCGTCGTGTCCGTACTGATCGTACTGCTTTCGTTTGTCGGGATTGCTCAGGACTTCATAGGCCTCGGCGCATTCCTTGAACTTTTCCTCGGCGCCTTTGTCGCCGGGATTTTTATCGGGATGATGCTTCATCGCCAGACGCCGGTAGGCCCTTTTGATCTCGTCGGCCGACGCGGTGCGAGTCACTCCCAGAACATCGTAGTAGTCGCGTTTGGCCATAGCATCCCTTTCATCGTCCTATATGACGAGAAGGACGGCTCTGCCGCAGCAGGCCGTCCGACTCTCCCTTCACTATTCGTCTACAACCGATCTTTCAAAGCAAATCCTCTCGAAAGGCCGGCTGTCAGAGTACCGCTCCGATCTCGGCTTTGTCTTTTTCGTTGTCCGGCAGATCGGTGATGAGAACATTGGTCGTCAGCATCAAACCGGCTACCGAAGCGGCGTTCTGCAAAGCGGTCTGGGCTACTTTGGCCGGATCGATGATCCCGGCCTTGAACATATCCACAAACTCGCCGCTCAAAGCGTCGAAGCCAATGTTGCCGCTCTTTTCCAGCAACTGGGCCACAATCACGTCGCCGTCGCCGCCCCCGTTATCCACGATCTGTTGAGTCGGGGCCTTCAGGGCGCCGCAGAGAATGTCAAAACCGATCCGTTCATCGCCTTTGGCCTTACTGCGGGCCTTTTCGACCTCGGGGATCGCCCGAAGGAACGCCACCCCGCCGCCGGGCACGACGCCCTTTTCGACGGCTGCTTTGGTCGCATGCAATGCATCATCCAGCAGGTCCTTGCGTTCCTTCATCTCGGCCTCGGTCGCCGCCCCGGCCTTGATTACGGCCACGCCGCCGGTCAGCTTGGCCAGCCGTTCCTGCAGCTTTTCACGGTCGTAGTCGCTGGTGGTCTTTTCGATCTGGTTGCGAATCTGATCGCAGCGGGCGTCGATATCCTTCTTCTTGCCGTCCCCTTCGATGATCGTACAGGTATCCTTGCCAATGATCACCCGCTTGGCCTGGCCCAGTTGAGACAATTCCACCTTTTCCAGTTTGATGCCCAAGTCTTCCGTGATGACCGTACCGCCGGTGACAATCCCGATATCCTGCAGCATGGCCTTGCGGCGGTCGCCGAATCCGGGCGCTTTGACCGCACAGATTTTCAACACGCCCTGCAGGCGGTTGATCACCAGGGCCGTCAGCGCCTCGCCTTCCACGTCTTCGGCGATCACCAGCAAAGCCCGGCCCATCTGGGCTACTTTTTCCAGCAGAGGCAAAAACTCGCGCAGGTTCGAGATCTTCTTTTCGTGCAGCAGGATATAGACGTCCTCGAATTCGGCTTCCAGCGTTTCGGGATTGGTCATGAAATAGGGGGACAGATACCCTTTGTCGAACTGCATCCCCTCGACGACTGTCAGCTCGTTTTCCAGGGCCTTGCCTTCTTCGACCTCGACCACGCCTTCGTTGCCGACCGCTTCCAAAGCATTGGCAATAATCTCTCCAACCTCAGGATTATTATTGGCACTGATGGCAGCCACCTTGACCTTGTCGTCCCGGGTCTTGACCGGCTTGGCGATCGAGTCGATAAACTCCACCGCTACGGCGGCGGCCTTGTTGATGCCGCGCTGGACCGCGACCGGATTGACGCCGGCGGTCACATACTTGAGCCCTTCGTTGTAAATCGCCTCGGCGATCACGGTCGCGGTGGTCGTTCCGTCTCCGACCACATCGCTGGTCTTGCTGGCCACCTGATTGACCATCTTGGCGCCCATGTTCTTGAACGCCTGGGGCAGCTCAATCTCTTTGCTGACCGAGACGCCGTCCTTGGTCACCTTGGGCGAACCGAAACTTTTCTGCAGCAGCACGTTTCGGCCGGTCGGTCCCATCGTGACCTTTACCGCCGCGGCCAGAATGCCCAGCCCCTCGCGAAGCTGCGTGCGTGCCGTCTGATCAAACATCATCTGTTTTGCCATTGGGCTAAACCTCCCACTGTCTCAATCCGTCATGCGGATCGGTTACTTTTTGTCTACGATTCCCAGAATCTCGCTCTCGCGAAGGATCTTGTATTCCGTCCCGTCGATCTCAATATCGCTTCCGCCGTACTTGCCGAAAATCACCGTATCGCCCTTTTTGACCGACATGTCGCCGCGCTTGCCGCTGTCCAGCAGCTTGCCCGGACCGGTAGCGATGACTTTTCCCATCAGAGGTTTTTCCTTGGCCGCATCCGGCAGCACGATCCCGCCGGCGGTCTTTTCTTCGGCTTCATTAGGCTTGACTACCACACGATCATCCAACGGTTTGAGCTTCATATATCGTTCTCCCTGCTATCAATGAGTTTCAATTTTGTATCGTTATTCCAAACCGGCAGGCGGGGGCTTACATCATGCCGCCCATACCACCCATGCCGCCCATATCATCCATGCCTTCCATGCCGGGACCGCCCGGACCGGGTTTCTTCTTTTCCGGCTTCTCGGTGACCACGCAGTCGGTCGTCAACAACAGGCCCGCCACGCTGGCGGCATTCTGCAAGGCGATGCGCGTCACTTTCACCGGATCGATCACGCCGGCTTCCAGCAGATCTTCATAGGTGTCCGTGTCGGCGTTATAACCAAAACCGCCCTTGCCTTCGGCGACCTTGTTGACCACGAGGTTGCCTACCGCGCCGGCATTGTCGGCGATATGATAGCACGGCTCGCGAAGGGCACGGGCCACGATCTGGGCTCCGGTCGCCTCATCGCCGGTCAGCTTGAGCGCCTTGACCACTGCAATGCAGCGGACCAGGGCCACGCCCCCGCCGGGAACGATCCCCTCTTCAATCGCGGCTCGCGTTGCATGAAGGGCATCCTCGATACGGGCCTTCTTTTCCTTCATCTCG
>JAFGGE010000049.1 GCA_016930745.1 Sedimentisphaerales bacterium | reverse complement strand
TACGCAATCCAAAGGGGCATTTCGAGCCTTTTTATGAATCTCCGCGGGACCGGGCACCAAAAATCACGCTTGTATAGGGACTAGTCCAAACTCGGCCTGCGTCAGCAGCGGGTACAACTGCCGCCCGATCAGGCTGTCGCCCCCCAGCCGGGCCTGAATCTGCACCAGGCAATCCACGGCCCTGTCGGCATACTCGCTCGGCGGATAGCAATACCACGATCCGTGATCGCCCTCGATGCACGTGATCGTCCCGCCCGGCTTGATCAGCCGCTTGAGACACTGCAGGGCTCTGGCCGGCTCGCTCAGATGCTCCAGCACAAAACACACAAACACATGATCGAAACTGCCCTCGGCAAACGGCAGAGCAAAGATGTCCCCCTGCTGAAACGTCACATTGTCGATGCCCTTCTGTCGGGCTGCCGCCTGGGCCTGAGCCAGCGATTCGGCCGACAGGTCCACCGATACAAAGGAACAGTCCGGGTTCTTTGGCGCAACGATCACCGTCTGGGCCCCGACGCCGCAGCCGGCCTCCAGGACCCGGCTGCCCGGAGTAAACACCGTATCATGATGCAGAAGCTCGGACAGCGTATTGGCCTGATCGCCCAGCCGCTGGGCCTCCCGCTCGCTGTACCCATGGACATATTTGTCATCGCTCATCGATCTTCCTGTTCCTTTGGCATTTCTGTGTTAGGCAAATTATACGGTTTTACCGCTCCCGGACAAGATGGAAGGTCCGAGGCGTTTCCCTTGTACAACCGGAAATTCTCTGCTATACTGATGGACCAATGAGGCGAGATCCGCCTTTGGAAAAACAGTGGACTTTTTTATACGGAGAAGAGCCATGAAACGCCTGGATCGTCGTGATTTTATGAAGGCCTCGGCCGGTGTCTCGATCGCCGCGGCGGCCACACAGTTTACCAAAGCCTATGCTGCCGGATCGGACAAGATACGCATCGGCACCATCGGTTGCGGAGGGCGCGGCAACTACGATACCGGCATGTGCCTGCAGGCCGATGACAACATCGAACTGGTCGCCATGGGGGACTTATTCAGCGACCGCGTCGAAGGCCTTTACAACAGCCTCAAGGGCCGTTTCGCCGACAAGGTTAATGTCCCCGCCGACCGCCGGTTTTCGGGATGGGATTGCTACAAAAAGGTCCTGGCCTGCGACCTGGACATGGTCATCAATACCCAGGCGCCCCACTTTCGTCCGATGCATCTTCGCGCCGCCATTGAAGCCGGCAAACACGTATTTATAGAAAAACCCGTCGCCGTCGATCCGGTCGGCGTGCGCTCGGTGATCGAATCGGCGGACATGGCCGACCAGAAGGGCCTGACCATCGTCGCGGGCACGCAGATGCGCCGCATTCCCCACCTGGTCGCCGGGATCGAAAAACTGCACCAGGGCGCCATCGGCGACCTTGTCGGCGGCCAGTGCGTCCGTCTGGGCGACGGCATGATGGGCTGGGGCGTCCAGAATCGCGATCCCAAGTGGTCCGATATGGAATGGCAGATTCGCCGCTGGCTGTTCTACACCTGGCTTTCCGGCGACTTCATCACCGAGATGCATGTCCACAATCTCGACATCGTTAACTGGGCCATGGGCTCGCACCCGGTCAGTTGCATGGGCCTGGGCGGCAGACAAGTCCGCACCGATCCGAAATACGCCGATTCCTACGACCATTTCGCCGTCGAATACGAATATCCCAACGGCGTTCGCATCGAATACATGGGCTGCCAAATCGATAAGGTAAACACCCGCAACGACCAGCGGTTCGTCGGCGCCAAAGGCTCGGCCTATATGGATTTCGCCAATTCGATCCTCACCACACCCCAGGGCGAATGGCGATACGACGGCCCGCGGCATGATCCCTGTATCCGGCAGCACGCCGATCAGCTCGATGCGATCCGCACCGGCAAGAAACTCAACGAAGGCCGGCGCATCGCCGAAAGTACCCTGACCGCCATCATGGGCCGCCTCAGCGCCTATACGGGACGAGCCCTCAAGTGGGACTGGGCCCTCAAGGCCTCCAGGCTGGACCTGAGCCCCCAAAAGTATGAGTTCGGCCCGCTGCCGGAGCCCGTTGTCGCTATGCCGGGAATCACGCCGCTTGTGTAATGCGCAAGGGAGCGATCGTATACCCATCGGGCTGGTCTGTTTTTTGAGAAAGCATGGATTGTCGGAGGCATTCGTTCGTGGTTTACTCTGTCCAGGCGGCGGTTTTCATCGGATTGCCGGAGGTGGCCCTGATTATTTTCGTCACGGCCCTTGTCGTCCTGAGCATTGTCCTGCGCGCCCGGAAAAAGAAGTGATGCAAAGGAAAACTGCCTCTGTCAAGAAGGGGACTTCTCCGCTATAGAGGGGTTTCTTCCTCGTTAAGATGGCTCATTTCGACCACGCTTAAAAGAAGACTCAGGCCGACCTTGTGAATGGCCTGCATAAAATGGATATTGTCCAGCGGCTTGACGACATAATCGCTGCATCCCAGTTGGCGGCATTGGGAGATCGCCCGATCGTCATCGGTTGTGGTCAGCATGATCACCGGAATGGATTTGAGTTGCGGGTCGCCCTTGACCTGACGCAGCACCTCGATCCCGTCGACCTTGGGCATCCGAATATCCAGCAGAAGAAGATAGTTGCGATCCTTTTCGCGATGGGGTCCATCCCCCCGGCGAAATAAAAAATCCAGCGTCTCCTGTCCGTCGGCGAAACGGATGATTTTGCTGCGAAATCCCATCCGATAAAGGTTCTTACGGATCAGGGAATAATGCCCGTCGTCGTCCTCGGCCACCAAAATGCTGAATTCCTTGCTCATATCTGCCCCAAAACCCGGCATTTCACTGAGCATCTCCCCAATTCAATGTAACGGCTCCCCTGCGGACCGGCAAGCAAAATTCATCGTAAATGGGGAAAACACCTACCCGTCCCGCGTTCGTTACACCGGATCTGTGCATATACCCAGGTTGGTATAGAAACCTCATCCGGGATGATTCATGGACTTTTTTAAGGGATACGCATGTAAAACCCCAATGGATGACATTTTGGTAAATTTTTCAAAAAAACGATTTTTCTCCTTGCAATCCCATGATAAAGCTGGTAGTATACGATCCTCCAACCTCCTTGGAGACCCCAAAGTTATCGCGCGTTGGTGCTTGGTTTTGCCCAAAACCTTGCCGCCACGCGCGGTATTTTTTTTGCGCCTTATCCGGGAAAATACCGAAAAGCCAATTCTGATTGAAAATTCCCGTTTTTTCGCTATAATGACAGGATATTCTTGTAACTATGGGAAAAATCGCTTTTCCGCCGAAAGGGATACGGATGGCCCAGGTACCAACACGCACGCAGGCATGGGAACTTTTAACCCGATATACACAATCCGACAGCCTCCTGAAGCATGCCCTGGCCGTGGAAGCTGTGATGCGTCATTTTGCCCCTTTGTACCATGATGATCCTGAAAAATGGGGAATTATCGGCCTGATTCATGATCTGGACTACGAGAAATTTTCACAGCAGCACTGTTACAAAACCGCTGAAATCCTTCAGGAGCACGATTGGCCGCCAGATTATATCCATGCAGTCCTGTCGCACGGCTGGGAAATCTGCACAGACACAGAACCGGAAAACCATATGGAAAAAGTCCTGTTCGCAATCGACGAACTGACCGGGCTGGTCGCCACCAGCGCCCTGGTCCGCCCGTCCGGAAGCATCCTGGACCTGACGGCCAAAAGCGTTAAAAAGAAATGGAAGGACAAGGCCTTCGCGGCCAAAATCGACCGGACGATCATTCAGAAAGGCGCGGCGATGCTCGGTATGGAGCTGACCGATCTGATCGCCGAAACGATCCGGGCAATGCAGTCTGTGGCTGAGAAAATCGGACTGGCCGGCAGTGGCAGTCTCAATAGCGTCAATGAAGAGTCCGGTCCCTCGTAAGGCAAACAAGGGCGGAAATGAGGCCTGCTTTGTCAATCGGCGCACACCATCTGCACGGGTAACCGCCTGTGTGAAACGCCCTGCCTCCCATGACAAACCGGGCGATGCCGCCATTCTTGCGGCATCGCCCGTTCCATCGGTCTTTGGTCGGCCGGACTCCGCCGGCGTTGGTTGATATAACTGGACCTACTTGCCCGCGTTCGAGGAGGTCCGCTCGGCCAGTTCCTTGAAGGCCTCGACCTGGATCTCTTTGCCGAAGTGGGCATCCTGATCCAGGGCATACACCTTCAGGGCGTTGCTGTCGATTTCATGGACGCGGTTGGTGCGCACCAGCTCGTTAAAACTGAGCTTGCGCATCGTCACATCCTGATTTTCCAGGGCGCTGGTGTTTTCCACGACTCCGAGTAGAAAATCCAGATCCAGAAGTTCCAGACCGCTCTGCAAATCCCGACCGGCCTTGCGAGCGGCGGATGATACCGTACTGACTCCTTCCGTGCGCTCCACACGAGCGGTGTTGACCACCGCGGTGTTGGAGTAACGTCCCCGACCTGTTGTTTGTGTCTTGGCTACCGAACTTTGTTCCATCGTCATTACCTCATTATCCATAACATTAACCGTCCTGTTCTCCATTTGTATTGGCTGTGCCGTCGCCGGCACGGTTTGTCTTTGTCGATCCCTTTGTGCGAGCCGGATCGAACGAATCGGGCGAAATCCCACTTTTTTCCAGGGGCGACCAAGGATCGCAGCCCGGCCGGTTCCAAACTTCCGCAAGACGCTTGGTTGGCGTCCGAATTTTTTCATACCGTGCCTTACATGCAATCGTATCGGCGGAATGAGCTCGGGTCACAGCCGCAGGTTTTCCCTCCCGCCGCCGTTTCTATCGGCACACCTCTTCCGCCAGCTTGAACCATAATACCCGCTTCAGACGGCGCTGCAAGCACATTTTAACAGAATTCGTCCGATAAAAGCGCCTGTTAAATCCCCCCTTTTAACCGCCCTTCCCATACGTCGCATTCCCCCAATCCCTATGCCGAATATAACTCCTTGTCCGGACAGGAGAAACAAAAATCATAAAAAAAGCCGCGACCCTCTTTCCTGTCACGGCTTTTTTAGGTAACTCGAACAAATCTATCTGCGGCACGGATAATTACGACTCATCATTTCCTGGTCGGGATTGCCCGGCTGATTGTATTCGATCGCGGCGCGGTTCTTGGAAAAGATAATCGTCCGGGGATCATACCATTTCCATTTTTCAGCGTGTCCGTCCATATAGCCCAGCGTGCTTCGCTCATTGTGAAAGTACGCCAGGGGATCCCACCATGATGTGTATACATTTCCACTCCAGAAGCTCCAAAGGTCGGCGTTGTACCCCCGATTCGGAGGGGTGGCTTGCGTATCGGCTCCAATGTGCGTGTATGCCTCTTCCACAAGCATATATTTGGAACTGGGAGTGGGGCACTCGGTATATTTGTAAAGCATTCTGACGGTCAGATTGCCTTTCGGGGCGCCGGTTAAGGTCCGGGTCCCGGCAGAACCCCAGTTGTCTCCTCGCGCGCCGTCCGGATTCGAGTAGCTGCGATATCCGCATTTTCCAACGGCGACTCCCCCTTCGATCACGTCACTGAGATACCGTTTATCTCCGGGACAATGATAGACCTTTTCATTTTCCGTATAGGGGAATAAGGCCCCTTTCATGATCCCGTAGATTTCTTGTTCCACCGTGCTGTGGTGCGGATTGGGCAGAATGGTTCCGTCTTCATATTGGGGCGCCTTTACCCATCGATCAAAATTGGATGGAGCATCGTTCGCCTCAGGAAAAACCCCCGCTTTCACCAGCCAGGAATCATGCTGTTCCTGATACAGGAAACAGGCCTTGGCCAGTCCGTTCAGATTGTTCAGACACACCGCCCCGGTCGCCTGTTCTTTGGCGATCTGCAGCGCCGGAACCAATACGGCCAGCAGGATGCCGATGATCGCGATTACAACCAGCAGTTCGATCAGCGTAAATGCATTCCGTGTCCTCATAGTCAAACACTCCTTCGAATCCGCAAGAACACAATATCTTTCTTCCTTTCATGCGGTTCGTCAAAAAGACGTCACATAACCGGGATTCCGGCTCCGGGGATTCTGCGGATGTCGCTTTTCTCTGCTCCCGCCCGCAAGCCGATATCGTCAGCCACATACAGGCCTAATCACCCCTATAAACCACACTCATCAGGATTATACCTCGATTCCATCCCTCCGGCAAGAGAAAAGCCGTTACATAGAAATTTTTTCTCTCGAATGAGTATAATTTTCTTTCATTTGCGACAAATCTTTTCTGTTGGATTTTTTGGATAAAACCATTTTTTCAAGTCTTGCGCCTCCTAATCCAGGCTTTTTAGTAGACATAATCATCAAAAAATGTTATATTAATTTATTCTGAACAGGCTCACGCTGAACTGCATAGGAAACTCTATGAATTCAGACAGGTCTGGAAGCAATAGACCGTGTTTTAAGCCTGCTCAGCGGAGGGTCTTGAAATGCAGCCGTCACAAAAAAACCGGTTCGAAGTATGTCTGGTTTCGATTTTGTTCTTGGCCTTTAGCGGCGTCGCAACGGCGGGGGCGTTGCATCTGGGACCTGAGCAACTCGTCTGCGCCGGGCAGCCGCCTGTCGAGATCAATACCCGAGATTATTCAGTCCCCAGTTTTACCGACATCAACAACGACGGCCTGCCGGACCTGATCGTCAGCGACGAACGGGATCTATACCGGAAAGGGCGGGTTCGAATCTATCCGAATCAAGGATCGATTCGCCGTCCACGTTTTGAATCCTTTTTCTTTGCCCAATCCCAGATAGGAAACATCACTCAGGACATTATGGTCGACACGGGAGGGTGTATGGTCTGTTTTCCGCGCGCCGTGGATTGGGATCGAGACGGGCGCATGGATCTCCTTTTGGGTTTGTATAATGGACAGATCGAGCTCTACATGAATATAGGAACGCCAACACAGCCTGTTTTCGATGAAGGAGTCGTATTAAATCTGGAACAACAACAAACTGTGGATCTGTCACGAGCAACACCTATATGGGTGGACTGGAATCATGATGGAAGAAGCGATTTAATCACCGGAACCAACGGCGGTCTAATACTGGTGTATCTCAACCAGAGCGACACGAATGAGCCGAGCTTCGGAGCCGGACAGATCGTACAGACCACCACAGGGGATTTATTCGTTCCCAGTCGCAAGTCCAGCCCGGAGTTTCTGGACCTGGACGGAGACGGCAAAAAAGACCTGCTTACCGGCAACACCGACGGGCAGATCCTGTTCTATCGCAATATCGGAACCCGCGAAACACCGATGTTTGACAACTGCGAGATGGTGGAATCGGCAGGCATACCCATCGATCTGGAAGGGATTCCCCGTTCCCGTCCGTCCGTATGCGACTGGACGGGGGACGGTCGTATGGATCTGCTGGTCGGCGCCGGGGATGGCAAGGTGCGATTGTACGAAGGACAGACCGTCGGCGTCGATGGACTGACCGCTACGATCACCAAAGCAGGAAGACGGCTGGCCTCGCTGCAGAATGACGACGGGGGCTGGGATGATCCGCTTACCGACGGCGATCCCGCTTCCGGAACGATCCTTACGCAGCTTGGAACCATGGGCCTGGGGCTGGCTGTGGCTTACCAGGAAAGCCAGGATCCCAACCTCCTGGATGAATTGGAACTAACAGGACAGTTGCTGCTGACCCGAACGGACGATTTCCTGGCCAGCGAAGGGGCGCCGGCGGTCTTACTGGATACTATCTTCGGCACAACTCTCTATTCAAACCATGTTCGCACGGCATTTTATGACAGGCTGGCAGACGGGACCTATTACGATGCGCTTACCGACACGCCGGATATGGATACCGCGGGCTATATTCAGTCGATCCTGGATTTTTATGGAGAGGATCTGGTTAACACAGCCGCCTGGGACCTGGGGTTTTCGCTGTACGATGCGCATGTTCTCGGGGCCGATACGACCGAATGGATCACCGCGGTGAAAGAACAGATCGACCGGCTCGACAGCGTCAAACCTGATGATGTGATCGGTCTGGCCGGGGCGATCTTCGGCCTGGCCTCGGTGGGACAGGATTACAACCCGCAGTCCGGCGCCCATGCCGACGCCAACAGCCTGTCGGACCTGACAGAAATTTTGACCGGGTATCAATTGGCCAGCGGGGGATTTACCTATAGTTCGCAGTTCATGACGGTCGGCGAGGACGAGACGGTCACGGTGACGGCGGCCGGGATCCTGGCGCTGGAAGCGGTGGATCGGCACCGGTATTGGAGTCAGATTGCAGCGGCACGGTCTTTTCTGCAGGCCGATCAGCTTCTCAGCAGCGGATGGGAGGATTACATCGGGGCCGGCGAAAATAACCTCGTCACGGCCGAGACCATCCGCGGACTGGCGGCCTCTCGACCCGCCCCCGGAGACATCCAGGATGACGGACGAGTGGATATGCAGGACCTGGCGGCACTATCGCGGTTCTGGCGGCGAACCGATTGCGGCGCCTGTTCCGGGGCCGACCTCAACCGGGATGGACAGGTCAATCTGTTCGATCTGATGATTCTGGCAGAACACTGGACGGACGGCAAGGATATTCCATAAACAGCCGTTTTGTCAGACGATCCTAAGATGCTTCCGGTAATCTGCACGGACTTCGTTTTTCCCGTTTTTTTTAAAAAAATTTTCGTCTTCTTTGCCCGCCGCTCTCCCAGCCCATTTTTACAGAAAATCGGACAATCGCCGAACCCGGCCTGTCCGTACTACTGGCAAACCTCATATTATCGGGTACCCCCATGCCAAATCCCTTATTTCTGTCCTGAAAGCCCTCTTCGGCACGGATGTATTGTGCCAAACGATGGGAGCGATATTGCCGATAATTTGACGTGGCTCGATTGGTATTTTAGGGTTTGAATATACGGTTTTAAACGCGTGTTAACGTTGGCAAAGGGAAAGGGAAACCAATGAAGTGGAGAGTAATCACAACGGCAATTTTGGGCGTCTGCGTCATGCTGGCCGGCTGTCAACAGGTCAGCCAGACCCCTTCCACGGATGACTGGGCTAATAGCTGGGAAGAAAATTACTACTTCGACGAGGATCGGTACGACAGCTATGCCGTCACGAACGACGAATACGAAAGCAATCAGTGGCAGCAGGACTGGAATCAGAGCTGGGATCAGGGCTGGGAGTATAGCTGGTACGAACAACCCGACACCTATTGGGGCGAAGGCGAAGATTATTCCTACTATGAGGAATATTCCTATTACAAAAACCTGGATTCGTATTACGGCGAAAACCAGGACTACGCCTATCAGGGTCAGCCCGAGTGCTATTTCCGCGAGGACGAATTTTCCTATTACAACCAGGACGAGTACTCCTGGTACGATGATTCGTCCTGGGACTGGGAGGAAGACTCGCAGTGGCAAAGCGAACAGCAGTGGTACAACGGCCAGGACTGGTCGCAGGAGGAACAGGCGGAAGGGTACGACGGCTGGAGCTATTATTACAACGACGAGTATAACTATTCCGGTCAGGATGAATTCCAGGAAAGCGGCTACTGGGCTACGGGCTGGGACGACTAATCGTCCCCTGCTCTGTACACAAACAAGAAAGCCGAGCGCATTGGCGCTCGGCTTTTTTTTCGCAGGAAATCCGCCTTTGTATTTTTCCCTTTGCCTGAATGGCGGGGATGTGTTACCTTTATTCCCGTGGACTTGAGGGGATTCGGTAACAGACGGGAGTTGGCGCTATGAACAAGGATGTTTCCCGTACCAATTCGAAAAAGACCGGTTCGGCCGTCCTGACGGTCGTAATGCACGGGCTTCTTCCGGCGGCGTGGTTTGTGTTTCTGGTGCTGATCTGGCCGTTGTTTTTTGATGTGCTCAAAAACATGAACGCCGAGCTGCCGGCCAGCACCCGTGTTTTGGTGCTTATGGCGCAGGCGATGGAACGGTATTATCTCCTGGCCCTGATCGTGCTTGGGCTGGGATTGCTGGCCGATGTGCTGATCTATCTGTCTTTGCTCCATTCCGCCCGCCCGTATCTGGGAGTGGTCTGGTCGGTGCTGGTTGTGCTGCTGGAAATTGGAGTTACGGCGTTTCTGTTTGCGGCGGTTTATGTCGCCATGCTGTCTGTGGCGATGGAAGGGATATAACTCGTTTTTTCGCACCCTCTATACATATCTTGAACGCATTTTACAGATATCGGTTTCTGTCATTGAGAAAATCCCGGTATGTCAGAAAATGGTCGGTTTGTTCATATTCGACCGAGCGTATCACTTCGTCGTCGAAGGTAAAAATCTGCGCTTCGGGGCAGGCCAGAAGCAGGGGCGAGTGGGTGGCGACGATAAATTGGGCGTGTCCCGCTGCCGCCCTATCGCGGAGCAGCCGCACCAGCTCGATCTGACGTTTGGCCGAAAGGGCGGTTTCCGGCTCATCGAGCAGATACAATCCTTCGCGTGAAAACCGACTCCGGAAGAAGGCCATCAGAGACTGGCCATGCGACTGGGTCAAGAGACTTTGCCCGCCGAAATAGTCTACAAGGCCGGGATCGGAGGCGATCCATTCGTCAAGGACCTGCGTAAAGTGGTGGAATATCTGCGAGGCAAAGAACGAACCGGCCACCTGGCCGTTATAGCCGTCGGCCCAGCCAAGCCGGATGCAGCGATACAATTCGGTCTCGTAAAGATTGGTTGTCGCGCGCCGGCGGGAGGTGTCCTCCCAGATATGGATGAGACAGCGACGCGCAATCGCTTCCAGCAGGGTGCTCTTGCCGGTCCCGTTCTCGCCCACAAAAAAAACCACCGGCCGCTCCAAGACAATCCTGTCGGTCCTGCGAAACAGCGGCAAATCAAACGGATGACAATCATCTACCGGATAGGTCTCCGGACAAAACCGAATTTCTCGAAGTTGCAAGTGATTTCCTTTCAAAACAGAGGGGAATTTTTCTGATTTTTCCGGTACCATGGTATACGATAGAACCATCTAATTACAAGGATCATCATCGGACAGTATCTGCCTCGTTGGGATCCGGTATAGAGAATAATACTATGAAGACAGGGCGTAAAAGGAATCTTATAGGTTTTTTTCTGCTTGCCGGTATCGGTGTCGGATGGCTTCTAACACGACCGGCAATAGAATATGAAATAATCGATCTACCGGCCGCCATGAGGCATCTCAAAGCCATCAATGACCATGGTCAGGTCGTGGGAGCAGGCTATGTTGATGGAACAATACATGCGTTGTTGTGGGATCCCAAGGAGGGATTGCGGGATCTGGGTGGATTCAACGCCTTCGAAGCCTGGGCTGTGGATATCAATAATAAAAGCCAGATCCTGATCCGGGCCCGACATAAAGACAAAGAGAACTTTGCTTATTTCTGGGACAATGGGCAGATTATCAACCTCAATGAACAAATTCATCTTACAGGTAATCCAACCGATGAGCTGATAGTCTCCCTACATCCGGGAGTATACCCTTTGGCCATGAATGATCTTGGACAGGTTACAGGCCACCTCGAAATCAGCCCTGGTTTAGATCAGGCCTTTATATGGGATACTACGAATGGAATGCAGCGTCTGGGAACGCTGGGAGGCAATAACAGCTATTCGAACGACATTAACAATAAAGGACAGATTGTCGGTTTTTCCAATATAAAAGGAGGAATTCAACATGCCTTTTTCCGGCAGGCCGGACAGGGAATGATTGATTTGGGTTCCATGACGAAATCCGTGACCAGGGATCGCGTCGCCCAATCCATCAATAATCAGGGCCTGATCCTTATCTGTGAAAGCGATATGCAGGGGAATGATTTTAGTGGAATTTTGGATTCGTCAAAACAGCCGCCTGTTGTGTCGAAATTTTCTGGATATCCACTTCAAATTAATGATAAAGGCCAGATTCTTGGCTACTGGGTTCGGGAAAAGACCTTTGATGATCCATGGTTCGATTACTTTATGGAAGATCCGGATAAAGGAAGAGTCTACCTGAATCGATTTGCGTCCCATGGTTGGAAACTAACCGAGCCGACGATGAACCATCGTGGCTGGATTGTCGGGATTCTGATAAATGAGGAAGAATACCAAAGGAAGCCGGTGATCCTTATTCCCAAAGGGGAAAATTTTTCTTCAGTAAAAAAACCTTAACACATTTATCATAAAAGACTTACGGAATTGCTCTGAAAGTTTAAAATAATTTTACTTGACTAAACATATTATGCGTTACATACTATATATGACAAAGCTAGTAAAACCGCTTTTTTGGAGACATAGGTCATGAAATTTGAACGCGAATTACTCAAGGGTGTGGCGCCGGTGGTAGTGCTTGAAGTCCTGTCACGTGGCCGGATGTACGGATACGAGCTGAGCGAGGCGATCCGGCAGCGCAGCGGCGACCTCCTGAACCTGGGCCGGGGCACGCTGTACCCCCTGTTGTACAACCTGGAGGCCAAGGGATTGGTGGCCGCCGAGTGGGATGAGAACGAGAGCAAACGCAAGCGACGGTACTATTCCATCACCAGCGAGGGCATGGATCAACTGGAACGCCAGAAACACCAGTGGATTCACTTGCAGCAGGCAGTCTCCATGATTTTCGAGCTGGCCCCGGCTCTTCGGCCGGCATAGCTCTTACTATGTGACCGGATGAATCGTATGTAAAAAAATTGCTTCGCATCCAGGAGGACGCGTTATGTCGGAACACAAAGGAAAACCTGATCTGCCGGGAAATATAACGACCTATATCGAGAACATTCTTCGCCGGATGCGCTATCGCCGAAGCGCCCGCCGCGAGGTGGAAACGGAACTGCTGGATCATTTTGAAGATGCGCTGCATGACTGCGCCGATCGGGAGCAACGAAAGAAACTGGCCGAGGAGATGATTCGCGAATTCGGCGACGTAAAGACACTGGCGCGATTGATCCGGCGCGGTAAAATCCGCTGTCGTCCATGGTGGCGCACGGCGTGTGTGCGGATGGTTCAAGGCGTATGCCTCCTCATCGTCACCATGGCTCTTTATGTCGGCTGGTTTTTTCTGGGTCGGCCCGCCCCTGCCACTGACTATTTGGCAAAAATGAACCGGCTGAGTCGCCCTTCGATTTCAGACCAGGACAACGCCTGGCCTTTGTACAAAAAAGCCATTGAATATATCGCCCGGTCGGATCCGGATCAGGCAGGTTTTCACTATGAATCCGATGAACCAATGAAAACCGTCGCAAAGTTAGCAAAACGAGATATATCTTTCGAACAGCTCAGCGACACAGAACGACAAGAAGTCCTTCAATGGATGGAAAAAAACGCTCCCGCCTGGGAGTATTTCCGGCAGGGATCGGATAAGAGTTATTATTATCGTGAATATAAAAGCGGAGGCGACGGCAAAACATCCACGCCAATGTTGCTGAGCCTCTCACTGTCGTGCCTGTCCCCGTTGCGCGACATTGCCCTCTTGGGAATTTTCCAGGCACAAAGGCAAGCGCACCAGTCCCCCCGAAAAGCCATGGAAACCTGTCTGGCCCTGGCCCGCGCAGGATGGCACATGCAGACGCGACCGGTTCTGATCGAATTTCTCACGGGCGTCGCGATCCATCGCCTTGCCATGAACGAATGCATCCGAATCATGGCGGAGTGCCCTCTTTCGGAAAGGGATCTTATGTATCTCCAGGGCGAACTCATCCGTATGCGGGCCCAGGGATATCCGCCGGTTCCCATGGATTATGATCGTATGGCGTTCTATGATACCGTACAGCATGTGTTCACCCAGGGCGGCCCCGGGGGCGGGCACCTGGTTCCCAAGCCGTTTTCTGAGGTGGCGGAGATATCGGAACCGGCGGTTTCCATACTGGCCAGCCTGGCCCATGCAGGACGGGATAAAACGCTGGAAAAAGGCGCTGAGATATTCGATCATTTCGGGCGAGTTGCGAAAATGTCTCCCTGGCAGAGGCACACCATGCAGATCACAACCGCAGACGACCTACTGGATTCTCTGCCGCATTATCGCTACAGCCTACTGATGGTCCTGCTTCCGGCCCTGGATCGTGTCGGAGAGCATCGATTTCGCATGATCGCCCTGGATCAGGCCACGGAAACGATCCAGGCCCTGCAACTATATCGTATGCAGAAGGGAGGATATCCCGAAACATTACAAGCCCTTGTTGCATCCGGTTTGATCGATTCAATCCCGCAGGATCCTTACAGCGATCAGCCTTTACGCTATCGAAAAACGGAGAACGATTTTGTCCTGTATAGCATTGCCGGCAATTATCAGGATGATGGCGGAACCATGAATCCGGAAGACCAGTGGGCACGGAACGAAAACGGCAGAGATTATGTCTTCTGGCCGGCAGGGGAAGCGGCATTTCAAACGAAGTAAGAATCCGGTTTCGCCTTCTGTAAACCAATGTGAGTGTTTCTATCTCGATAAAAAAAGGGGGTTATTTTTCAGTCTGTTCCGTACCAGGCGGCTGCTTCTCGGTCTTCCAGAGCAATTTTACCGCCACATTGGAAACAACCGCCGAAACCATGGAGAAAAAGAAAGAGCCCGTCCAGATATAGATCCCCTGCAGCAGGACCCGGGCCGACTTTGTATCCATATTATAGGCTTCCATAATGTCGTCTACGGGCAGAAGGGTTTGGATCGTATATTTGCCCAGTTTCCAGGCGGCGGTATAAATCGGCAGGGCCGTCAGCGGATTGGTCACCCAGCAGGCCGCCAGAGCGATCGGCAGGTTGACCTTAAAATACAGGGCCCCGCAGGCTACCAGAAGCATCTGAAATCCGATCGTGGGAGTAAAAGCGACAAACAATCCCAGCGCCAGCCCCCCCGCGATGGCGTCTCGATCGATCTTCCACAGGACCTCACTGAACAGCTTTCGTCCCCAGATTCGGTGCAGATGCGAACCGGCAAGCGATTTTTTAATCGATTTCTGTTTCCTGTGCCATGCCTTAAACCACATTCCGAGACCCCTTTTTATGCTGAAAAAAGGCTTCCACACCGCCCAGAAAAATTAGTACATACTCCAACATTTCCTCCACTTCTTCAATTACCCATCCTGCCGGGCGATCGTTTCCAGAACCGAACGTAAATGTCTCACTCGTTCGGGATGCAATTCGGCCCGATCGGTCTGTTCATAAGGATCGTCAGCAAGATTATATAGCTCCACCTTGTCCGTCTTATAGTAAACAACAAGTTTCCAATCGCCCTGCCGCAAGGCCTGAGCATTGGGTGTTTTCCAGTAGAGCGTTCGGGTCCCAATCGAATCCTTATCGCTACAAATCACAGGCCATACACTGATTCCGTCCCAGTTCGGATTTTCCTGCGGTAAATACCCTGTCAATTCGGCCAGGGTAGGCAGCCAGTCGACGATATGCACGGGCGCAGCGATTTTGCCCGGCGCCAGAGTTCCCGGCCAGTTGACCAGGGCCGGAACACGAATCCCGCCTTCATATACATCGCCTTTCCATCCTCGAAGGGGACGATTGTCCCCCAGCACGGTATGCGGTTTGTCAGAATATCGTCCATGGTACTCGGTGTTGCTGTGCCAGCTTTGCTGGCCGCCGTTATCGCTGACAAAGACGATCAGGGTGTCTTTTCGCCGGCCGGATCGGTCCAGCGCTTCGATGATTTTCCCGATCCCCTCGTCCATGTGGCTCACACTGGCGGCGTACCGTCTTCGGGAAGGTTCCTGGATAGCGGGGTAAAGATCGAGCCACGGCGGCGGTTCATCCAGCGGGTAATGCGGCACGCTGTAGGCCACATATAAGAAAAACGGCTTTTGCCCGGCCGACTCGATCACACGGATCGCCTCTTGGGTGATCAGATCGGTGGCATGGCCGGTTTCCTCCAGGTACTGATCGTTACGGTGCCAGGATGGGACGCCGGTTTTATAATGGTGTGTGTAAGGATCGATCTGGCCGTGGAAATAGCCGTAGGATCGGTCGAAACCATAGCGCAGGGGCGTATACTCCGGCGGCGAGCCCATGTGCCATTTGCCGCAGAGGGCCGTACGGTAGCCGACTTGACGAAGCATGCCCGGCAGCGTGACCGTATCGTCTTCGAAGATTTTGCCGTAGGCGGGAGACAACACGCCGAACCGACTGGGGTATCTGCCGCTCATCAGACCGACACGCGTGGGAGTGCAGGTGGGCATGACATAGTGCCGCTCAAAACGGATGCCGGTAGCGGCCAACCTGTCGATGTTTGGAGTTTTGATCGATGAGCCGTGATACCCCGCATCCGCCCAGCCCAGATCGTCGGCCATAAGAAACAGGATATTGGGCCGAGTCCGTCCGGTTGTTTCGACGGCCCCGTCCATACAGCCGCCCAGAGGGACAAAACCCGCCACCGTACTTGCCGCACACATTTGTAAAAACGTTCTTCGTCGGATGGTTTCATTCATATTCAATGCCAGATAAAATGCTGATGCATATAGATTCCGGAACGATTTGTATTGGTGTCGATTTCCTGACGGGTTTTCTGGTCCTGATCGATCTCGATGCGGACCAGACGATCATCGACAAAGGTCAGCTTATAGGGCTCGGTATAAGGAAACCAGTCCCCGCTGCCGCAGTTCAGGACCAGATAGCAGCCGAATTCATAGCGGTCTTTCTCCTCAGCCAGAAGGCGTAATCCGAGGATTTCGCCTCTGGCCTGGTCCAGAGACATATCCAACGAAACCTGCTCCTTACAGGTATACTTTGTGCATCCGGCGATTTCCAAAAGAAAAAGTCCGGCCAGCAAAATCCAAAAGATTCTCATGGCATTCTTCCTTTCCCAGCTTCAGCTCGGATATCGGCTCGTATGATATCTCGATACGAGCGAAAATTCAATCCTCGTATAGGCAGGGAACAGGATCGGGCATTTATCATTGCGTTCCTGATCCGGCTCTGCGACAATAGATTGCAAGACAGTCGCAATACAAAAGGAAGGATTTCGAAATGGGTGTCGAGATTGAGGCCAAGGTCAGGGTCACGGAATTGGAAACCATTGCCGAGAGGCTCAAACAACTCAAAGCCGAATATGTGGATACGGTCCGTCAGCAAGACACCTTTTTTTCAGATCCCGGCCGAAAATTGATCGATTCGGGATGCGGACTGCGCATCCGACGGCAATCCGGCTCAAAAGAGCACAAAGCGTTTGTCACATTCAAGGGGCCCAGAGAGACCGGCCCCTATAAAATCCGTCCGGAACTGGAAGTGCAAATTTCCGAGGCCGAGACCATGGAGGCGATTCTTCGCGGATTGGGGTATGAACGGCTGCTGATGGTTGAAAAAACACGCCGAATCTGGCGGTATGACGGCTGCGAGGTGGGATTGGATGATGTGGATCTTCTGGGGACTTTCGTCGAAGTGGAAGGTCCGAAAACCGAGACCGTTGCTCATGTTATGGACCGAATAGGCCTGGGAGGGCACGAATCCATCCGGGACGGATACGCTACTTTGGTCCGAAAACATCTTCAGAAGAAAGATTCCGGAAAGGCACAGGCCGTTTTCGACGATAAGCAGGGAAACGGACGCATGTGACTTCGGAGTTTGTCGTGGAACCGAACAGCGGGTATATCCAGTATATTATCAATCCCAAAAGCGGATCGAGCAGCAACAAGCAGCTTGTCAGCCAGTTCCGCGACTATCTTAAAGAACGCGGTTTTCGCCTCCATATCGACCTGACAAGATCGCTCGAACATGCGCGCGACCTGGCGACCAAGGCCGCCGAGGATCCGGATTGCATGCTGGTTCTGGGCGCCGGCGGCGACGGCACCATTCGCGAAGTCGCTCAGGGCATGGAAGGCCGTAAGACGCCCCTTCTGGTGGTTCCTTCCGGCACCGAGAACCTGCTGGGCAACGAGCTGGGATTCGACGTCGACGTCAAGACGATTATCCGGGCCTTCGAGGGCAACTGTGTGCGGGCGCTGGACCTGGGCCGGGCCAACGGCCGGTGTTTTACCTGCATCTGCGGTTTTGGATTTGACGGAACGGTCGTTAAAATCGTCAACGAAAAACGCCGGGGGCACATCAACCATATGGATTATTTCTGGCCGCTCTGGCAGACTTTCTGGGGACACCAGTTTCCCCGGTTCGAGGTCCAGGCCGACGGGGAGGAAATCTTCAGCGGACACGGAATGGTGTTCGTGGGAAATATCTCACGTTACGCCATCGGCCTGCAGCTTCTGCATTTTGCCGACTTCGGCGACGGGCTATTGGATTTGTGCATTTATCGCTGCCGGGGGCGGATTCATCTGATTAAGCATTCGGTATTGACCCTGTTGAAGCATCACGCCAATCGAAGCGACGTGATTTACCGTAAATGCACGCGGATTCGAGTTACTTCCCCATCCCGATGGGTCAATACGGAAATCGACGGCGACCCGGGTCCGAGCCTGCCGATCGAGATCGAGGTCTCCCCCCAGGCGGTGCAGGTGCTGGTGCCGCCCAATGCCAAACCCGCCGGGATCCGGACACGGTTCTTGAGGATGCTGGGCTGATTTGGGTTGACGCCGGGCCCCCGACAATAGACAATCCCCCTATGGACAGGCAGGCTTCCATGCCCCATGCTGTTATTGCCAGGATCGAATCTCATAGGTCGTCGGATAAAACGTAAAGTAGGTATTGGGGAAGTATGAAGGATAGGATTCATATCGGTCCCGTTCCGGCAGGACTGGAAGGACCGTTATTTGTCTTTGCCGGCCCGTGTGTCATCGAGAGCCCTCAGTTGTGTTTTGAGATCGCCGATCGGCTTGGGGCTATTCAGAAGGCAACGGATATCGGGATTGTATTCAAGGCCAGCTTCGACAAGGCCAACCGTTCCAGCATCGCCAGTTTCCGCGGGCCGGGGCTGAGTGAAGGTCTCAAGGTACTGGCCGAGGTCCGGCAGCGGACGGGATTGCCTGTCATGACCGATGTCCATGAGACGGGCCAGGCAGCCGAGGTGGGCAAGGTGGTCGATTGCATCCAGGTGCCGGCGTTTCTTTGCCGCCAGACCGACCTGCTGGTAGCCTGTGCCCGGACCGGCAAGGTGGTCAACGTGAAAAAGGGGCAGTTCGTCTCTCCGGAGGAGATGGGCAACGTCGTGGAAAAGGTCCGGGAAGCGGGAAACGAGCAGATCCTGCTGACCGAGCGGGGCACTTTCTTCGGATACAACCGGCTGGTCAACGACATGACGGCCATCCCGGCGATGCAGTCGCTGGGCTGCCCGGTCGTGTTTGATGCCACCCACAGCACCCAGCGGCCCGGCGGGCTGGGCAACGCCAGCGCCGGACAGCGGGAGATGGCCCCGGTACTGGCGCGGGCCGCGGTCGCGGCAGGGGCCAACGGACTGTTTATGGAGGTGCACCCCGATCCGGATACGGCCCGATGCGATGCGGCCTGCATGATGCCGCTGGACTGGGTGCAGGACTTGCTGGAGGAATGCCGGGACATTCACGATTTGGTCCATCGGAGGCAGGTAACGTGAAATCGAGCAAGCACCTCTTCGGGCCGGTGCCGTCCCGTCGGCTGGGACTAAGCCTGGGCGTGGACATCGTGCCGCTCAAGACCTGTACCCAAAACTGCATCTATTGCCAATTGGGGATGCATGGGATTCAGCGTCTGGAGCGCGGAGTCTTTGTGCCGATTGAAACCGTTCTGGCCGAGCTGCGGGAGCGGATCAAAGCTGGGCTCAAGGCTGACTATATCACGATCAGCGGTTCGGGCGAGCCGACGCTGCACAGCGAACTGGGCCGGCTGATCGACGGCATCCATGCACTGACACAGATCCCTGTGGCGGTCATCACTAACGGCACCTTGCTGTCCGATCCCGCCGTGCGGGCCGATTGCGGGCGGGCCGATGTGGTCCTGCCCTCGCTGGATGCAGGCGATCCGGAGACCTTCCAAACCATAAACCGTCCGCATGAAAAACTCGATTTCGATCAGTTTGTAGAAGGATTATGCCTGTTTCGCCGGGAATATGCCGGACCGATCTGGCTGGAGGTGTTCCTGGTTGAAGGGATCAATACCTCATCCGAGCAGATTGCTAAAATGAAAGGATGGATCGAAACAATCCGGCCGGATAAGGTTCATCTGAACACGGCGGTCCGGCCAACGGTGGAGCGGGATGTCGCCCAGATCAACCCGGAACGGATGGCCCGGCTTGCCGAGCGATTCGGCCCGAAAGCCGAAGTCATTGCCGACTTTTCCAAACACGCCGCCGGCATGGAAAATACGGCTGCCATGGACACCATCTACGAAATGCTGCAGCGCCGCCCATGTACGATGCTTCAGATCGCCTCCTCTTTGGGGCTGGAAGTGCAGGAAGTTCTGGCCGCCTTAAAAACACTCCAGGCACAGAAACGAATCGAAACCGAACACCGCCAGGGCCAGGTATACTTCAAGGCCGTCTGAGCACACTCATTCGGGATCAATCGCCACCACCATAAAAAAACCGCTCGTTTTATGGAAAGAAAGCCCCTTCTGCCTTGTTTTCCATGCTGTTGGAACAAGTTTGACAAGGTTTTAAGGATGAAAACGATGGATATCAAGGCAATGAGAGCGGAAAAATTCGCCGAGGAGCTGTATTTCCTGCTGATGTCCTCCCCGGTGCAGGATCGGGTCAGGACCCTGGGGGCCAAGCACGGTCTGTCCGGCCGGGCCCTGAAGGATCAAATCATGATCATCGGAAATCGAATGATGGGTTATACCGATCTTCCTCAATCGGAGAATCCCTATGGCTGGATCAGACAGGCGGGGTAAAATGTCCGGTAATGGGCTGACACATGGGAACCGTGGAAAACCAACCTCCTCGGTCCGAGGGTGGAATTGCCTGGAGCCCGTATTATATCCACTATCACTTCATCCGGCTTGTACAATAAACGGGTAACTGCGGGACAGGTTTTATTTCCTTTCCAAATTCCGGAAAATTTGGCTTGACCGGCTGTATTTTTGTATTAGTATATTAGTATATACGAATATGAAAGATGACGCAGACAAGCTGGCCGGGTGGTTGAAGATTCTCTCCGTGGGAACGCGAGTGCGGATCATTCAGCTCTTAAAAGAACACCCCTTGTGTGTAAATGCTTTATCCCGGCGACTGCATGTAACCCAGGGGGCGGTTTCCCAGCATCTGCGCATCCTGAGGCAAGCCGATCTGGTGATCGACGAAAAACGCGGCTATTTCGTCCATTACCGCTTAAACGAAAATATGTTCGCCGTGCTGCAAGAAGCAATCAATCCCTTGTTGAATATCGAATCAAAAGCGAACATAGAAAGGAAAGGAAATACAAAATGTGCTGCTGTAATGAAAAACAAGGCTGCCGAAAACCGGAAAACCTGAAAGACAAACCCGAAACCTGCTCAAAAGAGCAGATAGAAAAATGTCATGGCGATGTAAAGGCCCACCCGTGCACATCCACTGATTGTTGTCAAGATGGAGATAGAGAATGAAGCTTGGAATGGTTATCACCCAGACTGATCCAGAAACAGTATTTAACGCCTTGCGATTGGCTCTTTACAGCCTCCAGCAGGGAGACCGGGTGCGCATTTTTCTGTCCGGCAAGGGAGTGGATATAGACAAAATTGAAGATCCCAAGTTCGATGTCAAAGCCCAGGCGCAGAAAATTCTTGATGCCGGCAGCGAATTTCTTGCGTGCGGAAGCTGCCTGAAACTGCGGAATTCCGAAGGTTCAGAGATTTGTCCTCTTTCTACGCTCAAGGATCATTATGAAGTTATCCGCGATTCGGATAAGGTTATAACTGTTTAGGGGAGAGAAATGCTTTATAATAAGATCCGATGCGAGGCTGTTGAAGTAAACACTGAATCGGGTGTTTGTCCTGGGCTTGCCAAGACAGAACGCGGTGAGGTTTTTGTTTTGGGCGCACGGACCCCTGATTCAAAAGGAATCTGTTGTCAAGCGTTGAGCGCCATCAGCCCAATGAAACTAGCTTTGTCACTAACCGAAAGAATGGATTGGGAAACAAAAGGTTACTTTGATGTGATATGTCCTCACGGAGCAGTCACCTATCGGCTTTCCCGCGTAGAAAAAGATAGAGATTTATATTCTTGTAGGTCAGGGAAGAACACACAATGAACGATGCTATCGCCGTTGAGGATTTGAGCAGGCGTTTTGCGGAGGTTCAAGCAGTCTCTGATCTGTCGTTCAAGGTTCACAAGGGAGAGTTATTCGGTTTTCTCGGTCCCAACGGTGCGGGCAAGACGACAACCATCAATATGCTGACTGGCCTGGTGCGACCTGACAAGGGAACGATTCTGATTGGCGGAATAGATTGCAGCCAAAAACACAGAGCG
>JAFGGE010000048.1 GCA_016930745.1 Sedimentisphaerales bacterium | reverse complement strand
GTCAAATGTCCCGGCCCGAGAGGCGGTCGATTCGCCGATCAGGATCGGGCCCTTGAAATGCGGCTTGAGAAAATCCAGAATCGCCCGGATCGCATCGGCATGGGTTGCACAAAGCGGCCTGTTGGTCGCTACAAAGTTGGGCTTAATGAGGACGCGTTTTTTGCCCTGGAGGGCGGCAAGGACCTCATCCTCGATCTTTTGGAGGGCGGCCAGGGTGATGTCCCGCCGGTCGTTGCCCTTGATCATCGCCACATTGCTGGTTTCAGCAATCGGCGTCCACAACAGGCCGTCTCCTTTGCGGCGAAACGGTACGCCCGTAGCGGCTCCCAATCCTGCGCTTTGCAGGGCCGCCTTACAGACGCTCGGCAGACCCACCGTCGCCGACAAAGCCCCAAGCCCCAAACCTTTCAATACCGCCCTGCGTGAAACATCATTTTTCGTCATAACCGTTCCTTGTACTATTTTTCGAGGCTCCACGAGCATGAAACCAACTCATCTGGATTCCCGCTTTCGCGGGAATGACAACCCTACACATACCATTACTCAACCTCTTCCACTGTATCCTTTTCCATCTCCAAAGTCAACCGTAACAGGGCCTGCCAGTAATCCTCGCCCGCGACAACATACAGATCATTGTGTCCGGCTCCATCAACCCAAAGGTGGAGCTTGGGCTCGTTGGCCCGGGCAAACAGTTTTTGCCCATGCCAGAAGGCCACGACCTCATCGGCTCTGCCGTGCACAATCAGCACCGGACAGGCTACCTTATCGATCCGGGCCAGATTATTGAACTTGTCAAATGGCAGCAGCGGCACACTCGTAACCACACGAAACGCCGAGACAAAGGGGGCCTCCAGCAGCAGCGCTCCGACCGGATTTCTACCGGCCAGATAGGTCGCCGGGCCGCTGCCGACCGACCGGCCCAGCACGATGATCCGTCCGGCAGGAACATTCGCTCTGGACAGAAGATACTGATACGCCGCCTCGATATCTTCATAGGTATTCCTCTCGGAAGGCCGGCCGTCACTCGTGCCGTATCCGCGATAGTCATAGGCCAGGACATTGTATCCGTGCTCTACAAACATCTCGATGCTCTCGCGTCCATAGCCGATATCCTCGGCATTGCCGTGGCTGATCAGGACCGTAAACTTTGCCTCCGGACTGGTTCGATGCACCGCGCTGATGCGCTGGCCGCCAGGTGTTTCGATCTTGATCACCTCCGGCCCGTCGACATACCCGGCAGGCGGCGGGTGAAAAATCATCCGATCCGCACATCCCCATGCAAACATGATCATCCCCAAATAAAGAATTCCAATGAACCGAATCATCCGCAGAAGAAGTCCTGTCCTATGGGAATCGGCATTTTGTTTACCTTTGCTCACCGATGCCCTTTCCGCCTTCCGTAAGATCCGTCTTTTTTCGGATGGCGTTGATGATCTCGCGTTTCAAGTTTTCGAAATACAAATAGAAACCCAAAGCAGCCACGGCACAACCAATGTATTGGAACAAATTCAATGGTCTTGCATAGAGCGACCACAGACCGATCAGGAATAAGAGAAAACCCCGTGCTTTCATGTCTGACCTCCCAATGGAAAATACCCACATTACCCGAACGGACCGGCATTCTAACCGAGTTTGTTTTTCCAGGCAAATCAGAAAACAAAGCCAAATTGCGGAATGTTTAGATCATACACGTTATAGAATCCGCACAGAGCCAGATTTTCGTTTTATACACTTGGTCAACTATGTATAATCTGTCAGGACGAATCCATTGTGACCTGGAAAATATATATGAAGATTCAAAAGACAATGTTTGTTTTCCCTTTATTATGTATTCTCGGATCCGCAGGTCTATCCGGTTGCGGGAAAAAATCCAAAGAAGCAGCCGATCCCAATACGGTTACGCCAGCAACCAGGCTCAACCTGACCGGCTGTCCCAATGCCTATCAAATCTCGGATATTCTCTATCGCGGGGCCCAGCCCGGCGCCGAGGGATTCCAGCAGCTTGAAAAACAGGGAATCAAGACCGTCGTCAACCTGCGCTCCATGCATTCGGATCGGGATGAGTTAAAAGGAGCCAAGCTGGGCTATATTCACATCGAGATGCAGGCCTGGGACCCGGAGCAGGACCAGGTCGAGGAGTTTCTCAAGATCGTTACCGATCCGGCCAGACAGCCGGTCTTTGTCCATTGCCAGCACGGGGCCGACCGGACTGGCGCGATGGTCGCCGTATATCGGATTGTTATCCAGGGCTGGTCAAAGGAAAAGGCCCTGCGGGAAATGACCCAAGGCCCTTTCGGTTTCCATACCATTTGGAAAGACCTACCCAAATGCATCCGCGAGCTGGATGTCGGCAAACTACGCACGAAATTCAACATCCCGGACCCTTCCAACGGAGATGCAAATCATGCCGACTGATGTGACGATACGAACCGCCATTCCGGCCGACGCCGACGCCATCGCCGCCTTCAACATCGCCATGGCTAAGGAGACCGAAAACAAAGACCTTGAGTCCGCCGTGATACGGGAGGGCGTCAACAATCTCTTTTCGAATTCACGATATGGCTTTTACGTGGCCGCAGAAACAAACCATACCGTCATTGGCTGCCTTCTGATCACCTACGAATGGTCCGACTGGCGCAACGGCGTATTCTGGTGGGTGCAGAGCCTGTACGTCCTGCCCCAGTACCGACGCCATGGCGTCTTCCGGAAAATGTATACCTGGATCAGGGAACAGGCCCAAAACAGCACCGGTGTCTGCGGCCTGCGTCTTTATGTCGAAAAGGACAACACGACCGCACAAAAGGCCTACCAGACCCTGGGATTGGAACGTACGACATACGGGGTCTTTGAAGAACTCTTCTGAACCAAACCGCCCTACGGCTTGCCGATACAATACAGGCTCTCAGCGCCGCGGATGAAAATGCATCCCTGGCTGATCGCCGGGCTGGCCAGGCACTTTTTATCATTCAGGTCACTGGTCCCAACGATCTCAAAGCTCGGACCGTCTTTGATCACGGTCGTTTCGCCCTTGTCGGATAACAGATAAAGCTTTCCATCCGCCCAGATCGGCGAGGGCCAGAACCGGCCTCGAATCCGTTCTCGATAGATTTCTTTGCCCGTCGCCGCTTCCAGACACTTCATGATTCCCTCATCGGTCACCACATACAGATACGGCTTGCGATACAGCATCGAAGGCACCTTGGGCACATCTTCCCCGGTCTTCCAGGCCAGATGCGTATCGGTCACATCGCCCTGTCCGCCCGGCCGAATCGCCTGAATCTGGGATTCGCCAAAACCCGTCGTGGCAAACACCAGACCATCACCGGCGACGATCGAAGGAACGACGCCCTCCCCGCTGCCGCGCACCGTCCATAACAGGCCGCCTGTTTTAATGTCAAAACCCTGTACCACATCCCCGGCTCCACTGACAAGCTGCTCGATTCCTTCCGCTTGCACCACCTGCGGTGTAACATGTCCGATTCGTGACAGGCCCCGTTTTCCCCGCCAGCGAACCTTACCCGATGCCGTATCGACCGCTACGATCACGGATTGATCCCATGGCGTTTGCCAACCGAGTTTTTTATCCGGCCCGGCGCTGCTCCAGTCGTAAGCTACTATGACAAGGCCGCCATGAAGCACAGGTGAAACGCCCAATCCGTGCTCACTGTAATATTCGAACTCCTTATGCTGCCATAGAATCGATCCTTCAAATGCGACCGCCGAAATAGTCCCATCGGCCGCCACACAATAAACCGTTTTGCCGTCGGTTACCGGCGTGCTGGTCGCCCACGAATTGTTCGGCTGCTTATGGTCGGTTCGCTGCTGCACGATCGGCTTATCCCAGACAACCTGTCCTGTCTTGCGGTCCAGGCAAATCAGGCAATACGACTTTCCCTCTTGTGTCGCCGTCGTCAAAAAGACCTTATCGTCCCAGACAATCGGCGAGGAATATCCCTGGCCGGGAATCGGCGTCTTCCAGGCGATATTCTCCGATGCGCTCCATTGGACAGGGATATTGGTCTCGGAGCTGATCCCCTGCCGGCCGGGTCCGCGCCAGCAGGGCCAGTTTTCCGCCAAAACCGTACAAGACAGACTTACCATAAGCATTGCGCAAAACAAACGTCGCATCGGTTTCTCCTTGCTCATACAAACTTCCGTCAATAGCATTTTACTGAGCGACATTATACCGTCTGCTGCAACGTTTTTGAAGGTTCATGGACCTGCAATCTTCAACCTTTTGCTTTTTCGCAACAAATCGAATAGAATTGGGGTGATCCTTGGTCCATGAGGAGTATGATTATGGGTCCGAAAAATCGAATTTCACGGCGAACACTGCTGACGGCATCATCCGCCGGTCTGGCCGCCACTATCCTGAAGGCCCCAGCGCAAGCACACGCACAGGACAAGCCGATGCCCGTCAAACGAGCCAACCGCCTCCCGCGAGAAGTCTGGGCGGCCACGGTCTCGCTGGAGCGTCTGGAGGTCACGACGCCGGAAGAGATGATCCGCCGGATTATTCCACGCATGGAAGAAATCCTGCCTTATGAGCCGGATATTATCTGCCTGCCGGAGGTCTTTCCGTATATGATGCTTTCCAAGCGACCGCCGCTTTCCGAATGCGCGGAAGACCCGCCCGGTCCCGTCACTCGGACTTTCGCAGATTTTGCCAAAAAGAACAACTGCTATATCATTTGTTCGATCTATACCAAGGAAAACGGTAAGTTCTATAACGCCGCGGTTGTCATTGACCGCAAAGGACTGGTCATCGGACAATACCGCAAGATTCGACCGACCGTTGGCGAGATCGAAAACGGCATCACGCCCGGCCCGCCGAAACCACCCGTTTTTGATACGGATTTTGGCAGGATCGGCATTCAGATCTGCTTTGATGTCAACTGGTACGAAGGCTGGCGACAGATCAGCGATGCCGGGGCCGAGATGGTCTTCTGGCCCAGCGCCTTTGTCGGCGGGCGCATGCTCAATGCCATGGCGTGGATCAATAAATATCCGATCATCACCAGCACGCGATGGGGCCCGACCCGGATCATCGACATCACCGGCGACGACATCGCCGTGTCCGGCCATTTCCAGCATTGGGCCTGCGGTCCGATCAACCTCGAAAAGGTCTTTATCCACCTCTGGCCTTATGTCCGCGTCTTTCCCGATGTCCGCGCCAAATACGGCCGAAAGGTCAATATCACCATCCTCAACGAGGAAGACTGGGCCGTCTTCGAATCCCGCGACCCCGATGTGAAAATCCACGATGTGCTGAAAGAATTCGACATCCCCACCCACAAACAACACATCCGGACTGCCCAGCAGCGACAGGAGAAACAATGGAAAGAACAATCATGAATGCGAGAACCATGCTGGTGCTACTGATCAGAATGACCGCCGTTGCTATGCTTTGCGGGCTCGTATTCGTATTTTGTCCTTTTGAATGGATGGCAGAAATCCACAGCCGGATTGGCATGGGTACGCTGGAATATACCCCCCTGCTGAGCTATCTGACGCGGTCGCTGTCTGCCATGTATGCCATCGTAGGCGCTTCTCTGATGCTTGTCTCGTTCAACATCGAGCGGTATCGACCGTTTCTCACGCTGTTTGGCTGGATCGCCATCCTGGGCGGCATTGGGGTAACATATCTGGACGCGATCCTCAAATTACCCGCCTTCTGGACCTGGATGGAAGGACCGCTTACAATCCTGCTCGGTATTGCAATCCTCTTTCTACTGCCACGAATTGAGAAATGAGAGAGTATCCCAAACCTTGCGTTGGAAACTGTAGCATCTATAATCATCTCGTAACAAAAACCAAGACAAGTTAGGAAAACGACATGATCATCAAAAAGCCCAGCGATGTACCAGCCGTCCCGGTCGAAATGGAAGGCGCCAACAAGGTAACGGTCCGTGTCATGTTCGGCCCCAAAGACAAAGCCCCTACCTTTGCCATGCGCATCTTCGAACTGGCCGGCGGCGGCAACACCCCCTATCACAAGCATCCGTTCGAGCATGAGGCTGTGATCCTGTCCGGGGATATCGCCCTGGTCACACCCGACGGAGACAAACCCGTCGCTATCGGCGATGTCGTGCTGGTCATGCCCGATGAGATACACGCCTTCAAGAACCGCTCCGACACCAAACCGGCCTCCTTCATGTGCCTGGTGCCGGTCGAATATCAGAAATAATTGTCAAATGTCCGGCAATGACTTATGAATATTCAAATTCATTCAAAGCGAAAGTCCGGACACAAGATAGCCATTGCTATTCCTACGCTAATTTTGGTTGTAATAACCCTGGCAATTACCGTCTTCCGAAAACCTTTGGCAATTTACTGCCACAAACAAGGCCTCAATAGAGCGCAACAGAAAATCACCGAAATAGGCCCGATTGGAAAACAAGAAACATTACTTGGTATACGGGACCAGTCCTATTGGATTGACCAACACGATCATCACAGGGATGCTCTTGTACGATTAGGTTATTTTGAAAAACGAATTTGGAACCTCCACTATATTACTGTCCCTTCTCTCCAGTCTCGCCGATTGTGGGAGGAATTATCTGCTGTGTTCCCCGATCACTCTACTGCTATAATGCAGGGCTATGAGGAAGGCACAGCAGACACGGTTATCGTATGGGATCGCCCCGAGAACTTATTTAAATGGGACCAGACAATCTCTGCACATGATTCTCTATCGTGTAACACACTGGAAGCAGATGATAAAGTAATTCAATCTATTTTGGGTCAATGGGGGACACAAGAAGAGCCATTTACATATCGAATCGCCCAAACCAATACAGGGATCAAGATAATAACTCCTCCTAACGAAATGTGGCAGATAGAGCTTAGAAATCTATGTATCCATAACGGCATACTATGCTTTGATCAATTTTTCTATACCGATCCAAAGGACAACCTTAAAACATTTGCCAACTCATCCGGTGACCATTCTTATAGTGGAATAAGGTCTAGAATAGAAATGCAGCCTGATCCGTTAAATCCAAATGCATTACACTTAAAAATTACAACCATTTTTTCAATCGAACAATATACTTTATTTAAGATGGAATCAGAATTCGACTAAGCGATTTAAATCTTCTTGGTTTTGTCGATCAATTCTAATCGTTTGTCACCTGTTTCTCTCAAGATCCAACCTTTCTCGACGTATACCTTCTCGATCAGGTCCCAGATTGTTATGGTTCCAGTCGGCAGGTGGACTTGCTCATTTGGGATGGCTGGATCAAAGACAACTGTCGGATTGGCCTCCGTGGCGGCTGTAATCATTTCGCAGATTTCCTGTCCTGTGTACGGTCGATTTTCCAATTTCACCGATCGATCAAAAAGATGTACCCCGACTCGCGCAGCTTCCTTGACATCGACCGGCCCGATTGCCACATTCACTTCCTGGCCTGACTGTAATACAACTAAGGCTCCGTTCATCGCTACGGCCGGTCCGGCAAAGACCGCATATTGCCCGGGGGCGAAATTTTCAAACACAACCTCCTTCTGTTGCGCCATAGTATAGAACAGGGACTGCTTTTGCAGCCAGCCCAGCCGGGCATCTTCCAGGCCATACGCCTTGTCGCTGTCCCAGACAAGCAGGCCCGTGTTGCGGCTGAGCAAAACCATGGTAGGGATTTGCGGATGATGGAATGTGGTTTCCGGCATCGTAACAGTCAACCGAGTATCATTTTGTACAGGTCGGATTTCAACCGTGCGGGTCTGTCCTGCTTCGATATGGATCGCTTCCACCCCACCCCGGTACCGCACAACATTTTCCCAGATATTCTGCGGCGTCGGATTGGCGACCAGAGAAACCTGCATCACATCGATACGATAGTCCCCGGTGTCCAAGGCCGTAAATGTAAATCCCTCCGACAGGCCCCGCTTTCGCAGATCGGGCATCTCCATCCATACCGACGAGGCAAAAGACGACATATGCGGATCCTTACCGATCGGGATAAACCGTTTGCCGTCCAGTCGCTCCAGCCGATACACCCACATTCCCTGCTCGGATTTCCCGGCCCCGTCGACTACCTTAACCACGACAGCCGCTGCCGGGTGCAATTGAATCTCGACCTCTATATCCGGTTCAGCCCGGGTTAATGCGATCTTCTCCTCATGCGATACATACTCCGGATGCGTGACGATCAACGGATGGTACGCAAGCCACGGATCGTCCTCCACGAATGCCAGAGCTTCCAATATGAAACGCCCTTCCGTATCGGTCTTTCCGGAGGCATGGTAGCCCTGTTCCCGATGCCGGGAATAATTCGATCCGCCCGAATCGCCAAAATCGCCCGTACCCACATACGCCCCGACAACCGGCCGGCCTGTTACCGTATCCACTACGCGGCCCTGAATCGTACCCCGTGTTCTTACTCCCTGCTCTGCCAGGCAAAACCTGTCCCCCGACAGACAAGCCATCCCCATCGCCAGAAAAACGATAACCCGCCGCGTAATTTCATCTGGTCCGACCATTGCGTTCCTCCTTACAGAACATCAAGCCATCTGTGCCTAACTATACCACACCTGAGCAGGAAAAACTGCAAACAACACCTTTGAAGACGCATCAATCAGAAAATCGTTACGGCAGAGTTTGTCATTGACATTTCCGCGGACATTTTCTATGATTGCACAAACGATTGTGCATAGAGTAAAAGCTTAGCCTCTGCGAGAGGGTGCTCTGTTCATGGCCAAAAAGACGCTGACAACCCTGCAAACCATCGCCGAACGTCTGGGGCTTTCCGTCTCGACCGTCTCGCGCGTCCTCAACGATAAAAGCGACCAATACCGCATCAGTGCACGAACCCAACACGCTGTACAGGATATGGCCCGGCAACTGGATTTCAGACCCAACCAACTGGCTCGTTCCCTGCGGCTTCGAAAAACCCAGACCCTTGGCCTGGTCATTCCGGATATCTCCAATCCCTTCTTTGCCCAGATCGCCCGCCATGTCGAAATCGAAGCGAGAAGCCGCCATTATTCCATCATCCTTTGCGACACGCAGGAATCCACCGATCTGGAGATCGAATCCATCCGTTTATTACGGAGCCGGGAGGTGGAAGGCCTGATCGTCGTTCCCGTGGGCCAGAAAAGCGATCACTTGAAGACCTTACAAGCCGAATCTTTTCCGGTGGTGATTGTGGATCGCCTCCTGTCCGACCTGGATCTGCCCTACGTCGCCTCGGATAACTACCAGGGTGCCTACGATGCCGTCTGCTATTTAATAGACCACGGCCATACAAGAATCGCCTGCCTTCAGGGACTGCCGGGAACCTCGCCCAATCAACAGCGGGTGCGCGGCTATCGCGATGCCTTGGGGGCTCATGGAATCGTTCCTGATTCGGATCTCATACGCGGCGACAGTTACGGTTCGCAAACCGGATATGAGCAAACCTTACAGCTTTTATTGAGGAATTCCCCGGTCACGGCCTTGTTTGCGCTAAGCAATCTCATCGGCCTGGGAGCGATCCGAGCCCTGGCCGAATTGAAGCGGCGGATCGGCAAGGACATCTCGCTCCTTTGCTTCGACGATCAGCCGTATCTGGCTTATATGGACCCGCCGATCACAACCGTCGATCAGCAAAACACGGAAATGGGCCGCCTGGCCGTGCGGCTGCTTTTTGAACAACTGGCCGGACAAACCAAAGAGAACAAAGGACTACTCTTACCGACCCAATTTATCGAACGAAAATCGGTTAACAACTTATGTCTGGAAAGGAGAGACAAATGCGATTCGACACATTAAAGAAATGGCTTCTGCTGCTGATCCTGGGTCTGCTGATTCCCCAGCTTTTCGCCGCCAAAATCCCGGTTATTTACGATTCGGACATCGGCGATGACATTGACGACACATGGGCATTGGGACTTCTGTTAAAATCCCCGGAATATGACGTAAAACTGGTTGTAGGCGATCAGGGCAAGAGCGAATATCGCGCCAAGCTGTTCGCCAAATTCCTGACCCGAGCCGGCAGGACGGATATCCCGATCGGCATGGCCCTGGATGTAAACGCCACAGGCGGCGGTCGCCAGTCCGAATGGGTCAAGGATTTCGACCTGGCCTCTTATCCCGGCAAAATCCACAAAGACGGCGTGCAGGCGATTATCGACACGATCATGAGAAGCGAACAGAAGATCACCCTGATCTGCGTCGGTCCCGTACCCAATATCGCCGAAGCCCTCCGCCGCCAGCCGCGGATCGCCGAAAAGGCCCGCTTTGTCGGAATGCACGGCAGTGTCCGCAAGGGATACGGCGGCAAGAGCACGATCGACGCCGAATACAACGTCCGCGCCGATGCCAAGGCGTGTCAAAAGGTCCTTTCCGCCGACTGGCCGATCACTATCACGCCTCTGGACACCTGCGGGCTGGTTCACCTGACCGGCGATAAGTACCAGAAGGTGCGCAATTCGGATGATCCCATCGCCAAAGCGATCATCGAAAATTACCGCCTCTGGTCGGAAAACAAGGAAACCGCCGAAAACCGCAGCAGCACCCTGTTTGATCCTGTTGCTGTTTACCTCGGTTTGGAAACCGAACTGTGCAAGATGGAAACATTATCCATTCGTGTAGACGATGAAGGCTACACCCGAATCGACCCGCAGGGCAAGAGAATGGAGGTCGCTACCGCGTGGAAGGATATGGGGGCCTTTGAAGACCTTCTGGTTGCGCGGTTAACCCGTAAAGCGGCTCCCGCCGCCCAGGCCAATCGCTTCCGTCGCCTGGCGGTGGACGAATATGTCGATAAAATGAAGGGCGGATGGATCGGCCAGATGGCCGGCGTCGGCTGGGGCGGACCGACCGAATTCCGCTGGCAAGGCCAGATCATTCCCGAAGACCAAATGCCCGTATGGAAACCGGAGATGATCAACCAGTTCGGGCAGGATGACATTTACGTGGAAATGACCTTCCTGCGGACGCTGGAAGTGCATGGGATGGATGTCTCGATCCGCCAGGCCGGGATTGATTTTGCCAATAGCGGTTATGCCCTATGGCACGCCAACAGGGCAGGCCGGGACAACCTCCGCAGCGGCATCGCGCCTCCGGATTCCGGACATCCCCAATTTAACGCGCACGCCGACGATATTGACTATCAGATCGAGGCCGATTATTCCGGCCTGATCGCCCCGGGCCTGCCTAATGTAGCCATCGAGCTGGGGGAAATCTTCGGGCGGCTGATGAACTACGGCGACGGCCTCTATGGGGGCCAATTTGTCGGCGGCATGTACGCTGAGGCCTTCTTCGAAGACAACCCGCTCAAGATCGTGCTGGCCGGTTTGAAGTGCATCCCTGCACAAAGCCAGTATGCCGAATGCATCCGCGATGTGCTGACCTGGTACAAAAAATATCCCGACGACTGGCAAAAAACCTGGCAGCTCATCGAAGCCAAGTATCAGGATAACCCGGACTACCGCAGAGCGTCCTGCGACAAAGGCGATTTCAATATCGATGCCAAGATCAACGGGGCGTACATTGTCATGGGACTGCTCTATGGCGAAAGCGATATGGATAAAACCATTATTATTTCCACCCGCTGCGGGCAGGATTCCGACTGTAATCCCGCCAACTCGGGGGGCATTTTAGGGACTGTAATCGGCTTTAAAAACCTGCCCGACAAATTCAAATCCGCCCTGAATCAGGAAGGCAAGTTCAGCCATACCCCCTACAATTTCCCCACTCTGATCAAAGTCAACGAAAAGCTGGTTCGCGAATCGGTCCTGCGCCGGGGCGGAAAGAGTGTCAAGGATGACCAAGGCAAAGAAGTTTTCCTCATTCCGATAGAAGAGCCGAAACCCAGTCCATTCGAGCAGTGCTGGGAGCCCGGCCCCGTCGCCAACAGCCGATTCACGGAAAAAGAGATGAAACAGATCACGGCGGTAGCCGGTATGGATCTGTCCTCGGCTCTGGTCCAATGCGCGCCGGGCTGGAAGGCCTCCCGCTGCGGCGCCGATATGAATCCCGGCCTGTATGAAACACTGCACGGGAAAAAGAACGTTCTGATGACCCATCCGCTCGATCAGCAGACCTGCTGTATCCTGCAACGAAAAGTAAAACTGCCGGCAGGCAAAAAATCGATCCTGCAATTGACCGTCGGTCACGATCCTCGCGGCGACTGGGACCTGATCGTCAAGGCTGAGAACCAGGAACGGCTGAAAAAGGTCATCGGTCCACAGACCGCGAAGAACGGCTGGCTGGATATACAGGTCGATCTGTCCGACCTGGCAGGCAAAGAAGTCAATCTGCAACTGATCAATCAGGCCAACGGCTGGGCCTATGAAGCGGGCCTATGGGCGAACATCGAAATCAAAAGTAATTGATCCATCGTATTTGACTCTCCCAAGGGAGCCTTCCAACCAAAAGGCTCCCTTTTTCTTTTCCTCTCGGTTGTATCTGTTCAACAAATCGTTGATTTTATTCGGTTTCCGGGCAAAATACTTGCCAGAATGAGCCTCGATGCTTACTGTGCCGATAGCAATACAGGCGGACCGTTTACGCGCCCTTTTATCATTGGATTTGAGGAACTGTACAATGACTCGACCCAATCTGCTTGACCTCGTGCATGATCGGGTGGTGTTTGCCGACGGCGCTATGGGCACCATGCTCTTTCAGCATGGCATATATCTGAATACCTGTTTTGATGAGCTGAACCTGACCAATCCCAAACTGGTCGCTCAGGTCCATACCGGCTACCTGGATGCCGGCAGCGATTTTATCGAAACCAACACCTTCGGGGCCAATGAATTCAAGCTGGCCAAGTACGGCCTGGCCGACAAGGTCGCTTCGATCAACAGCGCCGGCGCTTGTATCGCGCGAGAGTGCGCCGGCGACGATGCCCTTGTGGCCGGTTCTGTCGGACCGCTGGGGATCGAACATATCGGCCTGGGAACCGCCATCGACGAACAGGCCCGTTTGGCTTTCACCCATCAGATCACGGCATTGATCCAGGCGGACGTGGATTTCCTGATTCTGGAAACGTTTTCCAATCCCGCGGAAATCCTGCTGGCAATCCATGCCGCAAAAGAGTTGACCAACCTTCCGATTATCGCGCAGATGGTAGCCAACGAACAAAATCAAATCCTGCTGGGCGGACCGATTGAGGAAGCGATCGCACGAATTGCCGCCGAACCGTCGGTCAGCATTGTCGGCCTGAACTGTTCGGTAGGCCCATCCGCCATGCTGGAAAGTCTCAAACTCATTCGTTCCGTCACCGACAAACCCATCAGCGTACAACCCAACGCCGGCCTTCCGCGTGATATCGAAGGACGGCGGATCTACATGTCCACGCCCGAATACATGGCCGAGTTCGCCAAGCGATTCTTTGAAAACGGGGCACGGATCATCGGCGGCTGTTGCGGCACCACACCGGAACATATTCGTCAAATCGTCAAGGCCGTTTCCGCGATGGATAAGGCCATGGAAAAGCAAATCATCCGACCAAAAATGACGATTAAGACCATTGAAAAAATGCAAGGCCTGACGCCGGTGCCATTGTCGCAAAAATCCCGTATCGGCGCCAAACTGGCCGCGGGGCAGAGCTTTTGCAGTATCGAACTGGTTCCCCCGCGAGGGATCAACCTGGCCGATATCCAAGAAAAGGTCCGTACCTGTGCCGACTATGGCGTCGACGCGATCAATATCCCTGACGGACCGCGGGCTACTTCACGTCTGTCGCCTATGGTAACCGCCGTCAAAGTGCAGCAGGCTGCCGACATCGAAGCGATCCTACATGTCTGTTGTCGGGACAAGAACATCATCGGCATGCAGTCGGATATGCTCGGCACCGAGGCCATGGGCGTCAAAAATGTCCTTTTAATTACCGGCGATCCGCCCAAACTCGGCGAATATCCGGATGCCACAGCCGTGTTCGACCTGGATTCGATTGCACTGACAGCCGTAGTGCACAATCTCAACCGAGGCCTCGATATTGCAGGCAATGCGCTGACCGAACCGCTTTCACTGACCATCGGCGTAGGGGCCAATCCCGTCGCCTCGGATCTGCAACGGGAGATCGACCGTTTTCGCCGCAAAGCCGCCGCCGGGGCCGAATACGCCATCACACAGCCGGTCTTCCATGTTCAGATGCTGCTGGATTTCATAGACGCCGTGGCCGACACATCCCTTCCCATCGTCG
>JAFGGE010000047.1 GCA_016930745.1 Sedimentisphaerales bacterium | reverse complement strand
GCTCTCCTGAATCGGTAATTCCAATGTTCCTGAAAAACGCCAAACTAACCAAACCACCTCATCAAACGTCGTGATGCATCCTCCAGTTTCGCCTCTTTATCATGTCTGTTGAGGAGTGGATAAAAATCAGAGGCCCCAAGAACTCTCTGCCAACCATCCTGATCGACGTTGGAAAAATTCATCGTAACGATGTGTTTTACTGTTTGAATGATCTCGGAATCTTTATGCCGTTCCAGAAAACGACGCCCTTCTCTGTAATCCCTCAGTTCGGAAAGCATGGTAATGATAAAGATGTCCCACGCATGCGCCTGGGCTCGTTCGTCCTCTTGCCGATCCCCCCGGTTCCGATCTCGGAAGGCAAACAGCTTGAGAATCAGCAGATTCACAGGAGACGGAACGAGAACCGTAATGGATTGATCAGCGCCTTCTTCCGGATGTACATCCGGCAGGACAACATTCCTGAGGTCTTCTTCAATGAATTCCGCTTCTTTCGTAAGATGCCCATGCAGTTTCGATTCGACAAGTTTGACTCGAAATCCATCTATCTTAAGAAACTCGATAGGCGGCGCTAAAATGTCCAGGGGTTGGCCGGATGCCTTCAGAAAACGAAAATGTTTTCCCTCCTCTCGCACTGCATAATGCAGCTTTTCCGTGATAATCCGTGCGATCGCCCGACACCTGGACCGATCAAGGACTTGTGCTCTTGTGATCATCAAATCAATATCGTTTGTCGCACGAATCAATTGTTTTGCGTCGCCCTCGCTGCCGGAGAAGCACAGATATACGCCCAATCCGCCGCAAATAACCGGTTGCAGGCCAAGGCGAGCATATTCTTCGGCGAGATCGGCCAGATGATGCAGGATTTCCTTGTCCATCGATTTCAAATGCCTCCCAGGATGCGTGGTCGAATCGCTTCGGCTATCTTCGGACCTCGAGGTCTTGTTTGCGTCATTTCAAGGTATAGCTGGATATCATCAATAATGAATCCCTCCTGATCCCGTTGAAGGTTAAACCATATAGAAGGATTGGAACTTTCTATCAGAAGTACGTCCCCATAGTCAGGATCGGGTGAAATCTTGGATGATGATTCATCACAAGCTTTGCCGGCTTCCTCTAAGGACGACACATAAAAAGCCATCTGCTCTGTTACACCAAATCCCATGCGTTGCGCCGCGTATAAACCACACGCCGCGCATGGCGCTTGTCGATTGTTTAGTATTGAAACGATCTGTTTCTTATCTTCCATAGCAAAAGGAAGCTTTCGGGGAGGATTTTTTCGAATCTCGGATGAATATCCTTCCGCCAGTCGATCCAGAAGCGTTTCCGGGGATTTCATTCGAATGGAACCGTTTCGTTTCGTAACCAGCAACTCTTCTTCCAAGGATTTCAATACCTTAGACACCGTAGCTATTGTGATGTTTGCATTTCGAGTATTAACAAAAGCCACAACTTCATCCAGGCAAGAAAATCCCTGCGGCTGTAACAACAGAGCCCGGCTTACAAGAGAGGATTTACCCTGGAAGATTTTTTTGATCGGCGCACTGTCCGGGTACCGATTCGGCTTTCCTGTCCGTTCGATGTAGAGCCGGTCGGGGATGCGAATAACCATATTCCCGCAAAGGTCCAACCAGGAAATGCCAGCCCGCGCCAGCATCTCCGCCTGCCGGGAGCCAATATAGGGGGCAACAACGACAGGGAGGGTACCCTGTTCCATCATTTTTTCACTTTTACTACCCAGTTGAATGCATACATCCTGAATCGCTTTTGGACTCGCAAGAGCCTTTAGCTCAAGGAGGGCCTGGAATATCATTCCATCCGGAGTCAGGATGACCGTCCGACCATCCTGAACTTCCGAACTTTCGCTCTCCAAAGACTTTATAAAAAGAGGAGCAAATTGATCTTTATCTTTTTTAAGCCTGTTAAGAATGTCTTTTTCTGACAAACGCATCTTACTTTCCTGAATTCAGCAATTTTCCTATATAGGAAATATCGTCCAAACAAGAAAATTTGTCAAGCAATTTTCTCAAAAAAAGTAATTTTCCCATATAGGAAATAGTCCAATTTTAGGAAAATACAAATTGGATTCGTGCCTTCCCTGGATTCAGGGATTCACTATAAAATGACCGAAAAAGCGTTCATTAGAAAGTCTGGCCGAGTATTTTGAATTGTATTTCCCCTGCGATTTTCTTGCCCCTCTTGTCAATACTGAAAATGCAACTCACAAAAGACAAATCACAATCTCACGGAAACCGAACACACAGGTTTTCCACAACCGGCACTTGCGCTGTGCATATCCTGTGTACAGAAGTTTTTTTTCGCACACAACTCACGGGATTCACAGCACCTGCGGCGTGTGGAAAAGAATCTGCTCCAAACCCGGTTGAATCCACAGGCCCTCGCGCCTAAGATAAGCCCCGAAAACTCAATCGTCGAGACAGTTACGATTGTCTCTGTTTACGGATCCCCGGATGGAGCCGGGGAAGGGAGAAAGCCCAATGCAGGCAACATTCACGGATGAAGTTGGCGCCATTGACAAGGCCATCGAACAAAAAATCGGACCGCAGAAACATCGCGTATGGTTTCACAACGCTACGCGGTTTTCTTTGAGCCAGGAACATCTCACCATCGGAGTGCCCAACCATTTCATCGGAAACTGGATTGAGAGCCATTTTCTGTCCGAGATTCGACAGGCCGTCGAGGAAACCACAGGAACCCATCGCAAAGTCGTCTTTGTGATCGATCCCGAACTGGCCCAATCGCAGAAAAAGATCCAGCCGATCGCTCCGTCCAGCGTACGCGACGAACGGGACAAGGTTACCCAGACCCGCATGCGCAAACATGCGCCCGCATCGCCCGAGGCCCCGCTCAAGCTCCGCCTGGACAGCTTCGTCGTCGGCGCCAAGAACGAGCTGGCCTTCAATGCGGCCCGCGCGGTGATTCAGGAAGAGCAGAGTCCGTTCAATCCGCTGTTTATCCACGGCGGCTACGGCGTCGGCAAGACGCATCTGCTGCAGGGCATCTGCAACGAAATCGCCCTGTCGCGGACGCCGGCGCGATGGATGTATGTCTCGGCCGAGGATTTCGCCAATCAGTATGTCCTGGCGCTGAAGACGCGTAAGCTGGACCTGTTCCGCAACCGCTTTCGCCAGCTCGATCTGCTGGCCATCGACGACATCCATTTTCTGGCCAACAAAAATGCCATGCAGGAAGAGTTCCTGCACACCTTCAACACCATCGACCTGGCGGGCAAGCAGATCGTCCTGGCCTCGGACGCCCATCCCAAGATGATCGGGCAGCTCTGCGACAAGCTGGTCAACCGTTTCATCTCCGGCATGGTCGTCAAGATCGAGCCGCCGGATTTTGAGATGCGCTGCCGCATCTGCCGCCAGCGGGCCGAGCAGATGAACAAGAGCGTGCCCGACAATGTCGTCCGCTTCATCGCCGAGCGGATCGCCTCCAACGTGCGCGAGCTGGAAGGGGCCCTGCTCAAACTGATCGCGTACGCCTCGCTCAGCCAGCAGCGCATCACCCTGGGTATGGCCCAGGAGGTCCTGGCCGAGCATATTTCCCGCACCGATCCGATCGTCCATATTTCTGAAATCGAATCGAGCGTCGCCAACTACTTCGGCGTCACGCTCAACGATCTTCACTCGTCCAAAAAAGACCGCACCATCAGCACCGCGCGTTCGTTCGGGATGTACCTGGCGCGGCGATACACGAAGATGTCCTATCCGGAAATCGGGCGGATCATGGGCGGCAAGAACCACGCCACCGTCATCCTGGCCAATCGCAAGGTCGAAGACCTGGTCCAGCGCAACGCCCAGGTCCGATGGATCGGCTCCACCGGCAACCGCATCGCCCCGGCCAAAGATGTCCTCGACCAGCTTGTCAACACCATCGCCTGACGGGAAAGCCTTAACTGGCTTTTTAAATTTGACGCGCCATAAAAGAAATGCAATCTGATTGGAACTCAGAAAACACATTTCTATGTAAAAGATAATAAAAATAGAATAAATTTCTTGCACAAAATCACACTCTGCGATACTATTCAGAGGTCTTAGCTGGAAAGGAGAAGATATGCAAACAAAGTGGTTGGAATGTAAAATCTCCGAAGGAATGTTTACCGGTGAATATCAGGTGGTTGGAAAATTATATAACCAGACAGCCTTCTCTCTTTTTGCCGAAAAAGAAGACCTGAAATTTGAAGCCGAACCTGACGGGACGCCTGTTGACGGTAAAATACGCGTTGTGCTTCTGGAACAAAAAGAGGATCGTTCCTTAGTTGCCCTGCCCCAGCCTGCTCTTGAGAATGGCGCTTATATAACGGTTCCTTCTGAAAGTGTTGCCGAGTAATAAATGATACTTTCCAATACGGAAATCCACGCCGCTTTGGATGCAGGAAGGCTTATTATTCATCCCCAGCCTACGCCGAGAACGCCAACCATCGGCAATCCGAATTGTCCCTTCGATGCGCACACTGTGGATCTTCGTTTGGATCATGAAATTTGCATTCCAACCTCAGGACTTTTCACGATCGACCTTACGCAGCCAGGCTCGTTTTCCGAACATTTGGCAAAACATTCGGAAAAACGCATACTTACATCGGATCAACCCTATCGCTTGGATCCGAAGAAATTTATTTTAGCCCAGACCATGGAAAGGGTAGAATTACCCTTACAGGGCGAGCCTCCTTATCTTGCCGCGCGGATCGAAGGCAAGAGCAGCCGAGCGAGGTGTGGATTGCTCATCCACTTCACCGCTCCTACCGTACACCCCGGCTTCAAAGGAAAGCTAACGCTCGAAATGATCAATCTCGGACCGGCGGCGTTCTTATTGTCTCCTGGGATGTATATCGCCCAATTAATTATCGAACAGGTCACGGGCCAAATCGCCCCCAATCCCAGTCAGTTCCAGGACCAAAGCAGCCCAACAGGGAAAATAAAATAAGAAAGACAGGAAAGATTCGAAACTCGAATTTCACAATGCAGACGATAATACAGTCTGGATGCCGGGTCAAGCCTGGCATGACAATCCCTGTCACCCCGGCCTCTGCCTGCCTCGAGTATATCGAGGGGGGCCGGGGTTCAGGGCAGTGCAAGCAGGCCTTCACTCTCATCGAGCTGCTGGTCGTGATGAGCATCATCTCCATGCTGATGTCGATCCTGCTGCCCTCGCTGAATAAGGCCAAGGAACAGGCCCGCCGGACCGTGTGCCTGCACCAGATCTCTCAACTGAACCAAGCCTGGCACATGTACAACCTGGACAACGCCGAACAGATCTGTTCGGCCAACACGCATCTGAACCAGCTCAATCCGTGGGACCAGAGCACCGTGCCGGGCAACCGGTTCAACAACTGGGTCGCCGAGGGGCCGGGCGTGCCGTTCAACGACATCTGCAACACCGAACAGGCCTTGATGGACGGGGCGCTGTGGCGCTATCTCGAAGGGGCGATCGGCATTTACAAATGCCCCAGCGATCACCGCGGCCTGCTTCGCAGCTATGCGATCAACCACGCCATGGGCTGTCCGAACCCCCTGTACGGCCAGGGCGTCTATTACTCGAGCATGGAAATCCCCTCGTCCAGCCAGCGGATGGTCTTCATCGACGCCCAGACCGGCACCCCGCGGCGCCCCGACGGCACGGTGGGCAACCTGCACTGCTTTAATCCCATCGACACCGCCGAGGATGAATGGGTCCCCATGGCGGCGATGCTTTCGGCCCGTCACGACGGGATGGCCAATCTGTCGTTCGCCGATCTGCATGTCGAGACCTGGCGATGGCGGGACAGACGAACGATCGACTTTGCCGAAGGGGCGATGCCGTATTCGGTGTTTCAGACGGTGACCTTTGAGAATAAAGACTTTGCCAGGCTGCGGCAGTTGCTTCGCCCGATGAATTAACCAGGAAGGATTGACCAGATGGCTTTGGATTCGGACAAGTGGAAATACCGATGGCTCAGGATCGTCGAAAGGTGGGAAAACCTTCCTGTCCGAGCCTGGCTTAACAGCCATCCGCAGATCGTCCTGGGCGTCGCCGTCGGTTCGTTCCTGCTGCTGATCGTCGTGGTGATTTCGCTGCTGATCGGCGGCCCGGAAGGCGCTTCGACCGAGCAGATCAAGCGCATCTGGTACTATGATCTCAATACCAAGCAACTTTTTGCGGCAAAGGCAACACAGATTCCCCCGATCGCCGCGCCGTCGGGGCCGACGTCCGAGGGCAAACCCGCGGGGGTGCGGGCCTATGTCTTCGCATCCGAGCCGGGCGCCGAGCCGTTCATCGCCTACCTGGAAACGCTCGCCCCCGATGCCGATCCTTCCGCCTACGAACGAGCCCATGCCAACTACGGGCCGTACTGGGGCAAGGGCCTGCTGGTCCGAAGGCCCGGCGATCCCGACTGGATCGACGCCCAGAGCCCCCGCGGCAGAGGCATCATCGAACGCGCCTGGCGACCCGGCAAGAACGGCCGGCCGCCTCAGCCCAGCTATCCCTGACGGGAGCGAATAGCGGTTCATACTGTCATCCCGACCGAGCTTGCCCTGAGCTTGCCGAAGGGGCGCAGCGAGTGGAGGGATCTATGGATGAGGATAGAGAGTGACAGAGGTTGAAGGAGATTCATGTCGGGTGGCGGCTTTTTGCCGACCTGTCGCGTCGGCTTGTCGCGTCGAAACACAGTGAAGACGGAAGCGCTAGAGAAGACGGGAAGGCAAAAAGCCGGTTTCCATGGGTGTATCGACCAGCCCTTTGGGCACAGACAGGTGCCATGCCCACGCTTGCATGGGCATGTTTTATCAACAAAATTGAAAATGGAAGTAACTAAGAACCCCTAACAGAATGACACTTTAAATTG
>JAFGGE010000001.1 GCA_016930745.1 Sedimentisphaerales bacterium | reverse complement strand
TCGTGGACTGTCCAGCCGTCCGTGTTGCCGTCGCTGAAGGAATCGACCAACAGGAATTCGAACGGCTCGACCAGGATATTGTCAAAATACGTCACCGGAGCATTACCCCACGTGTACAGGGCGATCGTGCCGGCGGCAAATTCAGCGTCGGCGGCTTCCAGCAGGAGGCTGCCGTCCGCATAGACCTTCAGCATCTCGCCGCTGGCGATGACCTTGATCTGATAAAGCTGGTCTCTGACGTATCCCTGATCGACCTGCGCCAACAGAGTGGCGGTTCCGTTAACCACCTTGATCAGACGGGCATATCCAGCCTGATTGTTCCAGCTAAAGCGGTAGTAATTGTCGTTGTCCTGCATACGGAACATCAAACCGAAATCGTTATAGCCGCGGGAACGGGCATCCAGGGTCACAGCATAATTGGCCCAGGGATATCCGGCATCGAACCGAAGGAACGTTCCCGGTTTGGCCAGGGCAGACGAGGAGGTCGGATTCGAATAGATATTCGCGGTCTGCTGGAGGATTCCGCTATAAATGCTCCAGGCCGAAGGCGTCAGTTGATCGCCCTGATCCACCACGGTCCATCCGTCGAAATCGCCGTCGTTAAAGGTCTCTTCAAACGGCAGGTCGACCACAACGATCTCGCTGTACTGCCAGAACTCGCCCAGCAGAGCAAAGTCCATCAAATTGACCAGACTGTCCCGATTGAAATCCACGCCTCCGCAGAAATCGTTGTCGATGCTGCAATCGTTCCGCAGCCAGTTTTCCGCCAGGATCAGCAGATCCGGCAGACCGACGGTCTTGTCGCCGTTTACATCCGGCACCGGAAGGGCCTGGGCCGACAGGGAAATCATCATCGGAGCATCATCTGCTGTGCCGGAAATCATCAGTGTGCCTGTGACTTCCTGACCGGATTCCAGCTTCGTACGATCCAGCATAACCTGACAGACATTCCGATCCGCCGGACCGGTCGAAGAGCCGGAACAGGCGGCCGAAAAGTACTCTTCCCCTTCGGTGATGGAGACATTAAACGTGAGCGTTCCCAGTCCGTCATTCCAGATATCCAATTCCAAGATATCGGAATAGAACCCGAAATCCAGCTCCTCGGCATCCACGCCGATCGAAGCTACTTCATCGATATGTACATATTCATAAGCGCCTATGTCATGCTGCAAGCCCTGCGGCCGAACAACGCCGAGAATATCTTCCTTGGGAGCTGTAAAGGAGCCTTCCTTACCCTTGCCTTTATCAATGACGGGTGAGTCGGCCGCCAGGCGAAGATCATTATCCTGCCAGGTCATCGGATCGTTGTCCGGACCGTCGCTATTGACGAAACCGGGCTCTACATCCAGATTTCCAATATCATAATTGATAGATCCAGACGGCCAGGAAGCATAATCCCGAATCAGCGCCAGATCCTTGATATCGCAATATACAAGTTGCAAAGACTCGGGACGGGATTCGCTTAATGAGACATCCCACTGGAAGTCGATCTCATCGAGCGTGTTCTCTCCCAGTATGGTATTAAACAGCACCGGATAGCACGCCACCGCGGCGACGAACATTCCGCCGCCGACCTGGGCCTGGTTAAAGACGATTGTGTTGTTATAGATATCAGGGCTGACGTACTGTCCGAAATAGAACCCGCCGCCGGTTTGGGCCGTGTTGGCCATAACGACACAGTTCATGAATTCCGGATACATGCGGTTGTCAAAATTGGAGTTACCATCGCAATATAGACCGCCGCCAAGTCCGGTTGCTTCGTTGCCCGCGATTAGACATCGCACCACATCGATGCTGGCGTCGCCGCCGTCGTTATAGATACCGCCGCCGGTCTGGGCTGTATTGTCGGCGATTGTAGAATCATAGATCTTCATACCTAAATTATCGTAGCCAGATGAATAGATGCCGCCGCCGAAGACCGCCGCATTGTTAATAATCCGGCAATGGCGAATGGTCGGATTGGCCTGTGAAACCAGGATACCGCCGCCCTTCTGGTCGGCCGGTTGCGGACCGGTCGCATTGCCGCCGGTGATGGTAAAACCATCCAGAATTGCATTGGCTTGCATAACAAGACAGTGAGTGGCGGTATTTTGACCATCCAATATCGTCAGGCTCGGATTGGTCTGCCTCTGATCACGAGAGGTCTCGGTACCGGCAAATCCGCCATACAGGGCGACATACGCATCCACCAGAAGGGCCTGATCCAGCGAGTAGGTTCCCTGTTTGACCCATATATCATCGCCTGCAAAGGCGTTTAAAAGAGCCTCGCCAAAGGTCTGAAAGGCGGTCGACCAACTATACCCATTTCCGCCTTCCGGCGCATCCGGATCCACGTGAATAGGCAGATTGCCCTGCAGATCGAACAGTTCCCGTTCAAACCGGAAGAACCATTCCACGTCCTGGCTTTCCTCGGAATATTCATACTCGTCGACCCGCTCTTTGATAATGCCTACATGCGGAGCAATCCAGCGACGCGCTTCGCTGTATCCGGCATACGGACCGGGCTCATCGGCCCAGTCCTGGCGCATATCGATAACGATGCAATCGAACGTTCCCAGCGGCACGGTAATCGTCTCCCACCCGACGAACGTAATCTTCATCGTTTCCGAACCGATCCATCCATTGTTGGGATCGTCATAATCCATGCCCTCATACAGACCCTGACCGATCAGTTCATCGTAGTACGAATCCAGGACCACGACCGGCAAGAATTCCAGGGGGTCTCCACCGCGGAAGCGCTGGTATCCCTCCACATCCTGCCAGCCGAGCTGGAGAAGAAAGCCGTTATCGAAAGCCCAATTGGAGGTTTCGGACTCCGTATTCATATTTAGCGTAAAGGAGCTTTCGAGGGTGAAGGCCTGGTAGCCGTTTACCGACGAAGTGGCGACGACCTCCATTAAGGATGTGCCGGTCTCTTCTTCCTGGCCTCCTTCTCCGTCGGGATAGGTCACTTTGAGGTCGTAATCCCACACTTTGCCGACCTTGAAGAAATCCTCCCCGATCAGCGTATAGGACGCCGCAAAGGCCGGCGACAAACCAAGAACCATTGCCAGAACAACAATAACGATGGACATACGGGCGTTCATAGAATACCCTCCCTACAAGACCTTTCTTCGGTTATTTTTGACCAAAACATACCATCTCCGTGCCGTCCCTGGTCAATCGATTAGAATCCTGATCTTATCTTCGCCAGAACCCGGCAGGCCCTGAACATAAAGATGAGAGAAACCCCCTCCGATTGAGGTTTCAAGTAATGTATAGTACCAGAACCCCTCAGGGAAATCAATCCCTGCGGGTTCGATAAAGAAAAAAAACTGGGATTTTGAGGCATCTTGTCGTTTATAGGACCTATTCTCTGCATGATTTTAGAGGTTGTCAGTTTACTTTTTTCTGATTTGCAGGTCTTTTCGACAGTTATTTTACCTATATTTACACTGGAATTTGCCCTCCCCCCTACCGATAATGGTATATCTTGGCGTGTATTCGTATCAAAAGGTGAACAGAGAAACAGGACAGTTTTGTGATAACATTGGATCCGACACAGCTACAGGACTGGCAGATCGCCGAAGCCTCCGAAGAAACCATGAAACCCCTGGAGCAGATTGCCTGCGAATTGGGTCTGGCCTATGGAGAATTGATCCCTCTGGGACAAAAACTGGCGAAAATCGATTATGCCAAAATTTTGGAACGTCTTAAGCATGTGCGGCGGGGAAAATATATCGATGTGACCGCCATTACTCCCACCCCTTTGGGAGAAGGGAAAACGACAACCACCCTCGGCCTGGTGCAGGGTCTGGGTAAACTGGGCAAGAAGGTCTGTGGAACAATCCGCCAGGCCAGCAGCGGTCCGACCTTTAATGTGAAAGGATCGGCCGCCGGCGGCGGCTTGAGTCAATGCATTCCGTTAACCCCTTTCTCGATTCGTCTCACGGGAGATATCGAGAGCATTACCAATGCGCACAATCTGGCCATGGTCGCTTTAACTGCCCGGATGCAGCATGAACGAAACTATGACGACCAGCGATTGGCTAAAAGCGGATTGACACGGCTGGACATCGACCCAAACCGGGTTCAGATCCGCTGGGCCATGGATTTCTGCGCCCAGGCCTTGCGTAACATTACGATCGGCAAGGGAGGGCCGATGGATGGGTTCGAGATGGAAAGCGGATTCCAGATGGCCGTGTCCAGCGAAGTAATGGCCATCCTGGCTGTCGCCCGTAACCTGAAGGACTTCCGGAGGCGTATGGGCAAGATCGTCGTAGCGTATGATAAAAAAGGGCATGAAATCACGACCGCCGATCTGGAGGTGGACGGGGCTATGACCGCCTGGATGGTCGAAGCCCTTAATCCTAATCTCATGCAGACTATCGAAGGCCAGCCCATGCTCGTGCACGCCGGGCCGTTTGCCAATATCGCCATCGGACAAAGCTCGATCATCGCCGATCTGGTCGGGACTAAATTGTGCGATTATGTTGTCACGGAAAGCGGTTTTGGGACGGATATCGGTTTTGAGAAGTTCTGGAATCTCAAATGCCGTATGAGCGGTCTAACGCCGAATGCGGTGGTCATCGTCGCGACGATCCGTGCTTTGAAAATGCATGGCGGGGGGCCGGCCGTCAAACCCGGTGCTCCGTTGCCGGACGCTTATAAACGAAAAAATTTGAAACTGGTGGAAAAGGGATGCGAAAACCTGCTGGCTCACATCGAAATCGTCAAACGGTGCGGGATTCGCCCGGTGGTATGCATCAATCACTTCCATACCGATGCCGAAGAAGAAGCGGATTTGATTCGTGAGATCGTGGAGGCACACGGCGCTTCAGTGGCTGTATCCGAACACTGGCGAAAGGGAGGCGAAGGGGCCCTGGAACTGGCTGAAAAGGTCGCCAATGCCTGCGATGAAATACGCGACTTTCAATTTCTCTATGAACCGGAGATGCCGCTGCGGCAAAAGATCGAACGCATCGCCACGCAAATCTACGGCGCCGCGGGCGTGGAATATGCCCCAAAGGCCCTGGAAAAAGCCCAACGATTCGAGGCGACACCGCGGATCAACAGCATGGGCATCTGCATGGTGAAAACCCATCTGAGCCTGTCGCATGATCCGACTCTGAAGGGCCGGCCTGTCGGCTGGACGCTGCCCATCCAGGATCTGATGGTATATGAGGGGGCCGGGTTTGTCGTACCCATTGCCGGCGATATCAAACTGATGCCCGGGACCGCCTCGGACCCGGCCTTTCGTCGCATCGATGTGGATGTCGAAACCGGCAAAGTCCAGGGCCTGTTCTAATCCAAAGAAAAAGGGCCGTGCTGTAGCGACACGGCCCTTGGCCTTTTTTTAGATATAGCCTAGTCACAATCTACATCTACACATACCAGCCAGTTTTCCGCAAACAACCGTAAATCCAGAAGATTCACCCGGCAGTCATAGGTCAAATCGCCCACCGGGAAGGGATGCTCAAAATCGCCGCAGGCCGGCAGGGCATGAAGCGTTACATCATATAATACGGGGCTATACAACGTAAAGGTCTGGAAAATCGCTTCGACCTCAAGATACCGTCCCGGAGGCGTACGTCGCATGGGTGATCGGTTCAATACCTCTTCCCAAAGCGACCAGTTCCGACGGTCATTTGAACTTCGTGCCCGCACAGTCAACGATGTGCCAGCAGGAACATCGGCATTCCATCCGATCACGCCCCAGAGAGTATCCGTCTCATACGTATTATGAAACACACGCCATGATCCCACCTGGGTAGTGGCCGAACGGGCGATGATCCCCGTCATGTCGCTATAACCATAGTGCTGCGTTCCCGGCAGCAGTTTTTCCAGATCCACAGTATTGGTTTCCGGATCAATCCGTTTGACGTATGCATCGTTCAGATTGACCACCCAAACCTTGCCTTCGGCATCCACAGATACGCCCGTGGGGGAGTCACCGACGGGAATATCGATAACATGGACGGCCGTGTCGGTATCCTTATCGATAGTCCAGCGGGTCACGTTGCCCAGCCCGGTGTTGGCGGTCCAGATGTCTCCGTCATCGGTACAAGCCACTCCGCGAGACTGATATTTTCCGGTAATGGTCCAGTCGATTGTGCCGGTAGCAATGTCGATCCGAGTCAAACGGGTATCCTGCCAGCCGGAGATGTACAAGTGCCCAAACCGATCCAGTCCCATCCCATAGACGTAATGCGGGACGGGAATCACGGTGAAAGAATCATCCGACGGGTCGATTCGGAGCACATTGTTCGTATCCTGGCCGGAAGACCACAAGATGCCGTTCTGGTCCACCACAGCCCCATACGCCTTGTGACTGACCGATGAAATATCGATTTTCTTGAGAATCTGGCCGGTCTGTCCCTCAATGTAATAATAATACCGCGGATTGGTGTTTTCGTTGTTGATGCCCACCCATACATTATTGTCGGCGTCGATCGCAATGCCGCGCGGCCCGGGACGCCAGTCGTTATTGGCATACAGATCATTGGGATTGGTCCCGATATGGGTAAACTGGCCTGGGATATACGTCCCTTCCCGGCCCGGGATGACCACCACTTCAAAGAGAACACATTCATCCGAACCCCATGGCAGCAATTCGCCGCCGCTGATAATCCCATCGCCGTTTACATCTCTGGAGGTCTCGATTGTGCCATTCTGGTTTCGATCTACGAACTGCCCATTCTCCAACAAACCGACCTTGACGGCCGTTCCAATCCGACGATTGCCTACCCAGCAGTTGCCGTATAAATCCACCGTCGTTCGCGAAGAATTTCCATACAGGTTGCTCGGGCAGATACGATAGCGTCCCAGTTCCCGTCCGGTCCGCGTATCGATCTTGGAGATCGTGCTTTCGTTGGAATTGGGTACCCAGATAAACGGCAGCGTGGTCGATTCGGATGCCAGTTGAAGCTGATCGGGAACGGTTTCATGTTCCACACCGGTCAGAGTTCCCAGATCGAAATCCTCATTCAATGTGTATGTCTTATGAAGATTGGCCATAAACTGAGCAGAATAGGTAGTTTCCGCCTTTACCTGATCCAGACGCGAACCATCGCTTAAGGAAATCGCCGTTAGAACAATCGGGTTGATTTCCTCATCCGGCGCTGCTAAGGGAGCGGTGATTTGGAGGGATAGTTCGATGACTTGTCCGGTCTCCATAAAGCCGGTAAGCCATCCGTCCGCTGTCACCGCATCCGTAATATCTTCCCCTGTGCCTGTAAGAAGATACCGAACTTGCCATTGTCCGTCGCCGGGATCGGCCTGCAAGAGGATTGCATCTGCCGCGGGGCGTTCATTTTGCAGTCGGATATCATAAATTGCGGTTAATCCCGGCCCAATGACCTGCGTTCGGGTCTGTGCCGGAAGATCATCAAAGATGTCATCTCCCGTATACGCCAATTCGTTATCTGTACGAATCATCAGATCCGGCTGAATCTGGGTCATCAGAAGGCTTTCGACCCAAGCCGAATCCCCTACTAACGTCCCGTTCCATCCACTGGCCAGGTCGGTCGCCGTCGTCCCCTGACCGTCGTTAAAATCCCAATGCCCGACCAAACCATCGGCTACGTCGCCGTTGAGGACTACCGTTTCCACTTCGGCATCGGTCAATGCACGATTGAAGATTCGGATATCATCCAGCATTCCGGGGAAATAGATGGTCGGCCAGAATCCGAATTTCAGGGTGTTGGTGTCCGTGGTGTTGAGAGCACCGTGCGACCAGGTTACAAGCAATCGACCATTGACATAGTATTTAGTTACGCCATTTTCATACACATGGGCAAAATGTACCCACCTTTCGCGGGTCAGGATATCCACATCATAATATGTGCAGTAATATTCAATCCGCCATCGGTTCTCGCCAATGGTTCGTATGTTAAAATCCTGTCCACAGGATCCGGTTGTGCCCCAATCATACGGCCCTGCCCCGTTAAATCCCTGCGTATATAGCCATGCGGTGACGGTTCTGGGGACATCGCCGGACAAGCCCATTTCCGTAGCCGTCTTGCCGACATCGATATAATCGCCATTTCCGTCCAGGAATATGGCATAGTCGTCGCCCTGCGCCCCGCCAAGGCACACCAGAAAGAGGCCGAAAGCCAGAGCCAGACAGCCTTTATATTGTATCCAGCCAAGACCGGAACCAACAACACGGGAGAAATTCGACGTTTTGAAATGCATGGTCCTACCCTCCGACAAAAAGCCAAACCTATGATCTTAAACAAACCCTATTTTCATAGACATACAGCGATCTTTGCGCTCAACGGAAAAGATAAATAGCTTCAAAAGATCCGCTCCACCGAAAATTTCATATCCGGTTTTTCATCATAACAAAGTCTTACAAAAAATGCAAGATGGGGATATGGGTTATTTTTCTTTTATTCTTGCCGAAACATCTCCACAATCAGGGTGTCGTCCTGCGGCGGACCGTGGCGGTATCTTTTGACCTCCATCAGAAGCTGTTCTGAAAAATCATCGCCTGCATGATCCCTCCCCCGGAGAAGAGTTTCCTGAAAGCCTTCGACCCCGAACATTTGCTCTCGTCCATCTTTGGCTTCAATGACTCCATCGGTGTACACAATAATACGATCCCCTCTCTCAAAAATCATTTGCCGGGTAGGACAGAGGTAGGCCGGATCGTCCAATACCCCCAACATGAGGGCATTGGATTCCAGCGTTTCCAGGCTGCCGCCGGCCCGAAGTACGAAGCCCGGGGGATGTCCGGCATTGGCCCAATCCAGTGTTTCTCCGGCAGGGGTAAAACGCACGGCGATCGCCGTCGCGTAGATGCCATGCCGGGCGATGCTTACGGAAAAATAACGATTTAACGCTGTTAATACTTCCCCCGGCAGCAGGGCGGCATATTCTCCAAATAGTCGGTCCAGTTCCCCATGGATTCGATTAACCGTCAGCGCAGCGCTGATGCCATGTCCCGTCACATCCAGCACGACAACATTCAGGAATCCCTGCTGGTCATGGTGGATATACAAATAATCCCCGCCTATTTGCTGCGTCGGTTCATATCGATAGCGCAGTTGGAACGGCCCTTCGGTGATTTGACCCGGAAAGAGCATCTCGTGGATGCGACGGGCCTGTTCCAATTCCCGTTTGATCTGACTGTACCGGCCGACCAGATGTTCCATGATAAATCGATTGCGAAAACGGCTGTATCGAAACCAGCAATACAACAAGCCCGGCCCGCCGGCCAAAGGAAGCAGCAGCATTTCTATCGCCCGCTGGCCGATAGATCCCTGCACATACAGCATATTCGAGAGAAATCCCAACACACATAATGCCGTTAAAATCCGGACCGCTTCGCGCACGGTCCAGGGAATGAACAGTGCCCCGACCAAATGGATCACAAGGACGCGTCCAAACAAAGAAGGCTGTTGGGCAATCTGGATCGGGGGAAGCGTCGAAATAAGCGTTCGCAACGGGAACGCCAAAAAGACGGGGCGAATCAAAAGAGACATTACGCCGGTCAGCAGAATCATCCAGAAACTATACCGAACGATCTCGTTTCGATTCAATACGCGATTTTGCGCAATATAAAAACCGATGCCGAAGATAACCATGTGGACCAGGCCGGGTAATATATCCGGAAAAAAATTCCCCGCTACGGATTGCCAAAACAGCCCATGGAAAGCGAAATTTACAAGGTGTCCGACAATCTCCACCGCCGCCACGCCTATCGAAAACCCGCAATACAACAGAAGACGTCGGCGCACCCATTCCTGTCGCGTCCGCTCGGAGGCGACAAGCACCTCCTCATCCACTTGCTGCAGTTTCAATGTACCCATGGCATCGTTTCCTGAACGGCGGCATAGTACCATCGAAAACTCCGCGAGTAAAGTATCCGTCAAACGAATTGGAATCGGCGCCCTTTGCGCCCAATTGTGGTTATTCGGCGCCGCCCAACACAGTCAATCGCTATGTTTCTATGAAAAAAAGAACATGACAAAACTCCTATGGATTTGTATAGTGCAGCCGTCTTTTTGTCACGGATGAGGAAGTACGAACAGGAGCGGATTTTATGGCGCAAAGCGGTTTTCAGATTCGCCTGGGCCGCGGGAAAACCCAGGAG
>JAFGGE010000046.1 GCA_016930745.1 Sedimentisphaerales bacterium | reverse complement strand
TGCTGGGACAAGGTGTGGTATGTGGCCGAGGCGCTGCGGCGCGATTTCTCGACGGCGGACCTCTTTGACCTGTGCAAGATCGATCCATGGTTCCTGGAGAATATGCGGGATATTGTCCGAATGGAAGGCCGGCTCAAGGCCAAACAATTCGAAGAGATCACTGCCGAACAGATGCGGCAGGCCAAAGAGTATGGTTTCAGCGACAAGTATCTTGCCAAAATCTGGGGTGTGTCGGAAACGCCGCTTCGCCGGAAACGATGCGAGGAGCATATCGAGGCAGTCTATAAAATGGTCGATACCTGCGGCGCGGAGTTCGCGGCGACAACCCCGTATCTCTATTCGACCTATGAGCAGGAATGCGAGGCCAATCCGACCGGCCGCAAGAAGGTGATTATCCTGGGCGGCGGGCCCAACCGGATCGGGCAGGGAATCGAGTTTGACTACTGCTGCGTGCATGCCGCCTTTGCCCTGCGGGAGATCGGGATCGAGTCGATCATGGTCAACTGCAATCCGGAGACGGTCAGCACCGATTACGACACCTCCGACCGGCTGTATTTCGAGCCGCTGACGTTCGAAGATGTGATGAACATCGTCCGGAAGGAAAAACCGTTCGGAGTGATCGTGCAGTTCGGCGGGCAGACGCCGCTGAAACTGGCCGAATCGCTCGAGCAGGCGGGCGTGCCGATCATCGGGACCAGCCCGGACAGCATCGATCTGGCCGAGGACCGCCGACGGTTTAATAAGCTGATCGAGAGACTGCAATTGAAGCAACCTTTTAGCGGGACGGCGACTTCGTATGAAGAGACGCTGGGAATCGCCGGCAAGCTGGGGTATCCGTTGCTGGTGCGTCCCTCGTTTGTGCTGGGGGGGCGGGCGATGGAAATTGTGTATGATGAGAGCTCGCTTAAGGAGTGTGTTGCCGAGGCGATCGAAGCATCCGGAGAGCATCCGATCCTGGTGGACAAATTTCTCGATGATGCGACTGAACTGGATGTGGATGCGATCTGCGACGGAACCCGTGTGGTCATTGGCGGCATCATGGAGCATATCGAAGAAGCGGGCGTGCATTCGGGGGACAGCGCCTGTTCTCTGCCTCCCATGTCGCTGAAACCGGCGATCCTTGAGGAAATCACCCGGCAGACTAAGCTGCTGGCGCTCGCATTGAAGGTAAAGGGCTTGATCAACATCCAATATGCGATCAAGAACGACGAAATCTATATTTTAGAGGTCAATCCGCGGGCCTCGCGGACGATTCCGTTTGTCAGCAAAACCATCGGGGTGCCCTTGGCCAAGCTGGCGGCCAAGGTGATGGCCGGAATGACTCTGGAAGAGCTGGGCTTTATCGAACAGGTGCATGGAGTGCATTTTTCGGTAAAAGAGGCGGTTTTCCCGTTTTTGAAGTTCCCCGGCTGTGATGTGCTGCTGGGGCCGGAGATGCTCAGCACCGGCGAGGTTATGGGGATCAGCGATGATTTCGGGATGGCTTATGCCAAGAGCCAGATCGCCGCGGGCAATTCTCTTCCGACTGCCGGCAACGTTTTTCTGAGCGTCAAAGACGCCGACAAGCCGCGCGGAATGCAGGTGGCGCGGAAGCTGCTGGAACTGGGATTTAAAATTCTAGCCACGAAAGGAACCAGTATCGCCCTGATCAACCATAACATCCCCTCGGAATTCGTGCTGAAGGTCAACGAAGGGCGTCCGCATGTTGTGGATCACATTATCAACGGGGATATCGCCCTGATCATCAATACGACAATCGGACAGCCGTCGATGCAGGATTCGTTTTCAATCCGCCGCACGGCCCTGGATCGGCAGATCCCGTATGTGACGACGATCCGGGGGGCCGAGGCGGTCGTCAAGGCGATTGCGGCGCTGAAGAACCGAAAAATCAGCGTCAAGTGCATACAGGAATATTACAGGTAGGGGTAACTCTGTGAAGGCTGTATTGCTGCTGGAAGATGGAACGGTTTTTGAAGGGACCGGCTTTGGCGCACAGGGCAAACGTGTGGGCGAAGTGGTGTTCAATACGGCGATGACCGGCTATCAGGAAGTGCTGACCGATCCATCGTATTATGAGCAGATTGTAACGATGACCTACCCTCTGGTCGGAAACTACGGCACAAACCGAGCCGACTGGGAATCGAGAAAGGTCTTTGTCCGCGGTTTTGTCGTCAAGGAAAACTGTCCCTATCCGAGCAGTTGGCGGAATGAGAAAACGCTGGATGACTATCTCCGGGAAAACCGGATTGTCGGCCTGCAGGGCATCGATACGCGGAAGCTCGTCCGGCACATTCGCGAAAAAGGCGCCATGCGGGGGATCATTTCCTCCGACGAGCTGGATCCAAAGGTCTTACTGGACGAACTGGAGAAATACCCTGGGCTGGTGGGGCGGGATATTGTCAGGGACGTAACCTCCGGCAGACCGTATTCCTGGGACCAGGGATGTACCGATGTTCTGACTTGTGTGGAGGATAAACCGGTCACAACGTATAAGGTGGTAGCGTTCGATTACGGGATCAAGCACAATATCCTGCGCCTGCTGCGGTCGCACGGCTGCGAGGTGACCGTGGTGCCGGGAAAGACCGGCGCCGAGGATGTATTAGCCCTGAAGCCGGATGGTGTCTTTTTGAGCAATGGCCCGGGCGATCCGGCGCCGGTGGGGTATGCCATTGAGACGATCCGAAAGCTGCTGGGCAAAAAGCCTATTTTCGGCATCTGCCTGGGGCACCAGCTTCTGGGGCTGGCCCTGGGAGCCAAAACCTACAAACTCAAATTCGGTCATCGGGGGGCCAATCATCCGGTGAAGAATCTGGAGACAGGGATCATCGAAATCACCAGCCAGAATCATGGATTCTGTGTGGATGTCGATTCGATCAAGGGCAGGGGCATCGAACTGACGCATCTGAACCTGAACGACCAGACCAATGAGGGATTGCGGAGCAGGGAACTGGCGGCGTTCAGCGTGCAATATCACCCGGAGGCCTCGCCGGGCCCGCACGACTCCCGGTATCTGTTTGACTATTTCACCGCCCTGATGGACGAACGGCGATAAAGAAGGGATCCTTAATCCTCACGGAAATGGGATTTGACCCGACTTCTTCCGGGAGGTACACTGATCGCTATGAAATCAGAGAATCCAATCCATCGGGTGGATCGAAACAAAGGGCAACTCTATCGGGGCGTCGATAAGGGGGACGGTTTTGTAGCAAGATCGCCGGCGGAGTGTACTTTTTGTTCCCTTTCATAGATATCGATGCGGTGGGGGAAAGGTGATTTCGGATGAAAACGTATCAAAGCTTAGTTTTGATATTGGTTTTTTGCATACCGAGCGGATGGGTAGGGGGGGAGAACTGGCCGGTTTGGCGGGGACCCCGGATGGATGGGACCAGTCTGGAAAAGGAGGTTCCGGTTCATTGGAGTCAGACAGAAAATGTAGCCTGGAAGACGCCGATTCCGGGACAAGGTCATGCTTCACCCATAGTATGGGGAGATCGGATCTTTCTGGTAACCGCCGAGAAATCCTCTCAGGAGCGCATCCTGCTGTGTTTGGACGCAAAGACCGGACAACTGGTATGGCAGCGTACGGTATTAACGGCGCCGTTCGAGCGACTCCATAATCTGAACAGTCAGGCCTCTTCCACGCCGGCTACGGACGGCGAGCGTGTCTATGTGAGCTTTCTGGATCGGGACAGGATGTTCATCGCGGCGTATGACTTTGCCGGTAACGAGGTCTGGGCCGTCAGGCCGGGCGTGTTTTCCAGCGTGCATGGTTATTGCAGCAGCCCGATCCTGTGGAAGGATAAGGTCATCGTCAACGGAGATCACGATGGGCCGGGGTATCTGGTCGCCCTGGATTGTCGGACAGGAAAGACGATCTGGCAGACGCCCCGGCCGAATAACACAAGGAGTTATTGCACTCCGATCCTGGAATATATCGACGGGCGAAATCAGATGATCCTGTCGGGCAGCAAATGCGTGGCCAGTTATGATCCCGACACGGGGCAGCAGCACTGGATTATCGACGGGCCGACCGAACAATTTGTCGCCTCCTTGGTATATAACGGCAAGATGTTGTTTTTGACGTGCGGATTCCCGGATTTATACATGTTGGGAATCCGCCCGGATGGGCATGGAAATGTGACCCAAACGAACGAGTTGTGGCGACGGGATCAGGATTGTTCGTATGTGCCCAGTCCGATCGCCTTCGGCCCCTATTTTCTGGTCGTCAGCGATTCCGGCGTGGCGTCCTGTTTGCAGGCCGATGACGGCCAGCTCGTCTGGCGAGAGCGTCTGAAAGGAAGACACAGCGCTTCGCTGGTCTCGGCGAACGAATTGGTGTATTTCTTATCCGACAGGGGTGTCATGACCTTGGTTCGACCCGGTCCGGAGTTTGAGAAAGTGGCCGAAAACGAGCTTGGAGAGGACACCAACGCCTCACCGGCGATCAGCAACGGACAGATGTACCTGCGAGGGGATCGACACTTGTTCTGTATCGGTTCAGAAAAATAAAAATGGGAGTTCCATAATGAGATTACACAGATTCTTCTTTGCTATGTTGTTATGCTTGATACTGACCGTTCCGGTCTGGTCGGAGCTGACCTTCTTCGGCTGGTCGGACCAGCATGTAAAGACCGACGGTTCCGCGGAGCATGTCGAAATCGCGATCGAGGCGATGAATGCTCTGCCCGGAACGGCCTGGCCGGACGAAGTCGGCGGAACCGTGGATGTGCCGGCCTTTGTAATCGGACTGGGCGATGTCACGGAATGGCCAAGCCGGGCGGCCATGCAGACCTATGACAGGCTGATCACCCAGCGCCTGCGGTTTCCCGGTTATGATGTGCCCGGAAACCATGACAGCGGCGGCAAAGAACCCAATACCACGATGTTCGACTGGTTCAAGCGACGCCACGGAGCGTTGAGTTATACCTTCGAGCAGGGCGGTGTCCATTTTGTAATGGTGCATTCGGAATATGATGAATCGCTGGGCAATCCGGCCCAGGCGGTGACAAAGGAAGCGCTGGACTGGCTCAAACAACAACTGGCCGATATTCCCCAGGGCGAACCGGTTATCGTCGGAACGCATCTGTGTTTTGAGGCGATCACCAACCGGGATGATTTTGTGGCGGCGATGGACGGGGCCAATGTCCTTTGCGTTCTGGGGGGGCATTATCATCGGGCGACGATAAACCGGTATGGCGGGGTGCATTTTGTGCAATTGCCTTCGCCCGAGCCCCGGTCGCCCGGCGAGGTGACGGTCTTTCGTATCGCCGAAGATCGTCTGGTGGCGGTTCCCTATGATTATACGGCCAAGAAATGGACCCAGGATCAGGCCCGAATATTGGATATAAAAATTGATGGATTCAAGCCGAAACCTGCATCCGTAATTCCTGAAAACCAGATTAAAATCCTGGCCATCGGGGCCCCGGCGCCGGACTTTTCCCTGCCGGGGGTGGATGGACGGATTTGGAGCCTGCGGGATTTTTCCGAGGCTAAAATCCTGGCGATCGTCTTTACGGCGAATCATTGCCCGACGGCCCAGGCGTATGAGGACCGGATCATGGAACTGGTTCGTGATTATGGACCGAAAGGCGTCGCGGTTGCGGCAATCAGTCCGAACGATCCGAAGGCGGTTCGGCTGGATGAGTTGGGGTATACCGATATTGGTGATTCATTCCGGGATATGGTGATTCGAGCCCGGCAGAAGAATTTTAATTTTCCCTACCTGTACGATGGCGATACGCAGGCGATCAGTCGAATCTATGGGCCGCGGACAACGCCCCATGTGTTCCTTTTCGACCGGGATCGAAAGCTACGTTATGCCGGCCGGATCGATAACAATGAAAGGATCGGCCAAGCGACCGAGCATGATCTGCGAAATGCGCTGGATGCATTGCTGGCGGATAAGCCTGTCCCTGTGGAAACAACTCCAACCTTTGGCTGTTCGATCAAATGGGCGGAAAAACGCGATGGTGTCGCGCGGGCCTTCGAACGCTGGGCCGCCGAGCCGGTCAAGCTGGAAAAAATCGACATTACCGCCATTAAGATGCTTCTGAAAAACGAATCGGATAAGCTTCGTCTGATCAATTTCTGGGCGACCTGGTGCGGTCCGTGTGTGGCCGAGTTTCCCGATCTGATCGAGATCAACCGGATGTATCGTAACCGGGAATTCGAGATGATCACGATCAGCGTCGATGCCCCGGATCAGGCAAAGAATGTGCTCCATTTTCTGGAAAAGAACGAGGCTTCCTGCACCAATTACCAGTATGATTCCTCCGATGTGTACAAGCTGATCGAATCGGTTGGACGCGACTGGCAGGGGAGCATCCCTTTCACGCTGCTGGTCAAGCCCGGCGGCGAGATCCTGGCCAGCTATGTCGGGATGATTGAGCCGCTTGAGGTCAAGCAGGCCATTGTCGGTTATCTGGGCCGGTACTATAAATAATTCTGTGACTTACTCGTAGAATCCAAATTCATAGGCGGCATCGAAGAGGGCGATGATATTTTCGGCGGGAACACCGGCCTGGATGTTGTGGACATTGTTGAAGACGTACCCGCCGCCCGGCTTGAAAGCCTCGATATTGCGTTGTACATCTTTACGTACTTCGTCCGGGGAGGCAAAGGGAAGAACATGTTGCGCATCGATGCCCCCGCCCCAGAAGGTCAAACGCTCACCATATTGAGTTTTAAGAGAAGATGGGCTCATATCGGGGCAGCTTATTTGCACAGGATTGAGAATGTCGATGCCGTTATCGAGCAGGTCGGGGATCAGCGACCGACAGGCCCCGCAGGTATGGTACCAGATTTTCGCTCCCGTCAAAGAACGGATATGCCGGACAAGGGCCTTCTGTCGAGGCTTGACGATCCGGCGGTAAAAATCGGGGTTGAACAGCGGCCCGGCTTGCCCGGCCAGATCGTCGCCGATCATTACGACATCCGCCAAGTCGCCTACCTCCCGGAGAAAGCCGGTATAAAAGTCGGTCCAGTACACCAGCATCCGGTCCAGCAGGGCCTGGCAGAAGGACGGATTTTCGAGCATGTCCATGAACCATCGTTCCAGGCCGCGCAGATACCAGCAGTATTCATAGACGACGCCGCCGATTCCGGTGCAGATCGCATAGGGAGTCTCATCGCGCATCTGCAGGGCCTGCTGCCGAATGCTGATAAAGCGGCTCGGATCGCCGCCGTCGGGAAAGGGATAATCGGCCAGGTCGGAGATCGTCGCATCTGCCAGTGGATGATGGGAGATATCCATATACAGGCCATGGTCTTCGGGCATGGACCAGACGACGCCGAACTCGTCGGTCAGGTCGTGCCATGTGCGTCCATTTCGCTGCCGTATTTTGATCGAGCCGTCAAAGCCTTCAGGGCCATGGGCACAGAGATAGCGCGTGTCGATATGGAATCGCTCCAGGACCATCTCGCTGGGTTTGGCAAGCTGCTGGACGGGATCGAGGATGACGATTTCTTCGGTCCATCCCAGATGATCGAGCAGCGATTGATAGGCGATTCGATGGATCCCTGTCTGAAAGCCTCCCAGGTCCATCGGAACCCGGTCCGGCTCCTGATGGCTCAGAGCCTTCCGTATTCGTTCTCTTGAAGTGAATCGTTCTTTCGGCATGGTTATTCCTGTAGTAAGCTGACTGTTTCTGTGATCGGCGGGGACTGTTCTTTCTCTCCGGTTTTCAGATAATTGCCAAAACCAATCAGGACGATGGAAAGCAGCACGATCAAAATGCCGGTGATAATAATACGCATCGTACGTCGGCTGCACCCTTTCCATTCATGGAAAACCAGGCCCCAGACATTGCTGAAGAAGATGATGAAGGCCATGTGAATGCTCCAACTGGAAAAATCGTAGTCGCCCATCTTTGTCGTGCCCATGCCGTAGAACATGAACTGGCAGTACCAGGTGATCCCGGCCAGGGCGCTGAAGAGATAATTAAAGGCAAATGAAGATCGCCGACAGTCGATGTAGTCTCTGCCGGAGCGGTTCTTGCGGTTCAGATAGATGCACCAGATAAAATTGGTCGTGAATCCGCCGGCCAGGATCACGATAAAGATCGGGCTGTTCTGCCACAGTTCGGCCGTCCCGTTATGCAGGGCCAGCTCGGCAATAGGTTTGCCCGCCTGGATCCCGAACGCCATGCACGCGCTCATAATGCCGGCAAATACCGCCACAAGCAGACCTTTGCCGAAATGAAACTCTTTAATGGTCTGCTGTTTCTGCTCTGTGGACAACTCCTTCTCCTTGGCGACACCCGCCCAGCCGCACACGGCGATGCCCGCCAGACAGACCGCGACGCCGGTCAGGGTGGTCCGGCCCGATGTCGTGGCCAGCAAATCCCCGAATGTGCCATCGTAGACCGGAGGGATAATTGTGCCGAAGGCCGCACAGAAACCCAGGGCGATGGCGTATCCGAGCGACATCCCTAGGTAGCGCATGCTCAGGCCGAAGGTCAGCCCGCCGACGCCCCAGAGCAGGCCGAACAGGTAGCAGTAGGCGATGTCGATGCCTTTGGATCGACCCAGTACCGACAGAAGATTCGGCACGGTAAGCAGGGCGATCAGCCAGGGCATGAGGATCCAGGAAAAGACGCCGTTGACTAGCCAGGCGCTTTCCCATGCCCAGTTCTTGATCTTTTTGAAGGGCATGTAGAAGCTGCCCGCGGCAAATCCGCCCACGGCATGAAGGAATACGCCCAGTCCGATCATGCATCCGCTCCTTCTTTCGACAGTCTGCGAAATTTCCCGGCCGATATCCTACGGCATGTACCGGCACCGCCGCGTCAAGAGAGTAGCGGGCCGAGGCGGGAAAGGCAAGAAGAATTGTCCCTTAGAAGGTTTCCAGGTCGTATTCGATTTCCAGGCGGAGCTTGTGCTTGGCCTCTTCCTGTGCAAGCTGGGCAAACAGGGCCCTGGTGTCGAAATCCTCGGCATGATGAGCCAGGGCGGCGTAGAGTCGATAGGCGGCTTTTTCCTTGCCCATCGCCAGCTTGAGAACGTCGGCGTAGGTTTTCACATTCGTCGGGGGGATGTCCTTGAGCAGCTCGGCGATCCGGAGGCTGCCGACGAACTCGGGTTTTATGGCGACCTCGCCGTTACGCACCGCTTCCAGGTGGATACGGTGCTGGTATTCGTCGAGGGCGAACTCCTCGAGGGCCTTGCGCAGTTTTTCGTTGTCCACTTTCTGCGCCAGATCGTCGTAAAAGGCATACGCCTCGCGCTCGCGGTCAATGGCGTAGTTCAGCACATCCAGAAACGATTTCTTCTCGGCCATCATATAATCCTCCCCAATATATCGCTAGGAGTAGGATGGGTTCGGTGTTTTTCCGAAGCCATGCGGTTCTATTCCATATCGAATATACCCTCGAAATCCGTCTGTAGATGAACGATATCTTTCTGTGTATACCTTCCTTCTCTTTCAGGATTCTTTGACAGGCTCGTGCCGGTTGTCCGCATACCGCTTGAAGTCGGCGTACGCCTGGCCGTTCAGCCGGAGGTTGTTCCTGTAGGAGAGATTTCCCACCAGGGTAATCAACGGCTGACGGCGTCGCCATACATTGTTCCACACCCGGCGCAGAACGCGCGGCATGGAGTAGAAGCTCCGTTCGCAGGAGATCATCTCTTCAATGATGCCGTCCAGAGA
>JAFGGE010000045.1 GCA_016930745.1 Sedimentisphaerales bacterium | reverse complement strand
CCGCCAAGGCCCATGCAGCCGACGATGATTTTCTCGTTCGCTCCTCGCACTTTACTCGCTGATAATGCCGACCATGCCGCCGCCGTACCGAAGGAGGCTTTCAGGAATTGACGCCGATCCCAACTGCTCATGACAGGCTCCTTTCGATGATGCGTGATTTACTTACCATGGAGTCATTATAACGGATGGCAGGACAAAGGTAAACGGCAAGCACATCGCTTCGGTTAAGAAAGCCGGTAGGATGGGTTCGGTGTTGTTTCCGAAGCCATGCTGTGGCTTTCGTTTTCAATTCCGCATGGGTTCAGCAATGCTGAACCCATTATACGATTCTGGACGCCGGGTTCCCTCGGCTTCACTCTCTTTGAGCCTGACTTCGGCGAGCTCTCTTCGAGCCTGAGCCTCCGAGCCGAAGGCAGAACAGGCAAGCCCGGCATGACAGGCTGTCTTCATGCCATTGCTTCGTATTCAACATGATATAGATTGATGAAATGGAATTAAAAAACCGGATTTCAGTCCCAAAAAACGCGATTTTTCTTCTCCTTGCCCCCGTCGGATCGCAGAATTCGCTTGCTATTTCAGTATATTTTGTTCTATAATACCTGTGAGGAATTGTAGGGTTAGCGGCACATATATGGGGGTGTTTGCGGGCAGGGCCGGCCGTTGACAGGCGGAGGGATGGATAAGGAAGCCGTCAAAGTAAGGTTTCTTGGCAGTAACTCTGCCCGGGATGGAATAATAGGACCATGTTTCGCGTCTGGTATGACGATTTCGGCCTTTATAATGCTAAAAAGGCCCACATATTCCTTTTGTCCGGGCCGATAATGGCCGACATCTGAGGTGATGGAATCACGATATCTCTGGAGAAGTGCGTATGAAGTGCAGTCGTATCATCCCTGTCGTAGCCGCGGTCGTTTTTGCCCTGTTGGCGCCAAGTGCCGCGTTACACGCCCAGGTCATCGACTGGATCGAACGGCACAACAGCAATAATACCCCCCCTCAGGTCGCCTCTGTCCCTCTCGATGAAGATGCCCCTGTCTACGTAGATCGAACCCATCAATACAGCGACGTGCCCGCTCTCCTGCAGGGCGCCGAGTATGTCATGGCAGCCAATAACGACAAGAGCACTCCCGGCTACGAACTGGACGTATACCTCAATGTGCCGGCCACGGTCTATCTGTTCATCGATTATCGTGTCGGCGACGACAATGGCGGCAATCCGCCTGTGCTGGAAGCGGCCATGCCCTGGGTCCTCGGGATGGGATTCGTCGATACCGACCAGAGTATTGGCATCGATGAGGGAGGCGACGGGGATATCGATAATTGGTTCCGCATTTTCCGTGCGGACTTCCTCTCCGGAACCGTCACCCTGTTTGAGCAGAACGACGGCGGCGCGCGAAACATGTACGTTCTTGCCGTTATTGCAGGCAGCATCGACACCAACCTGTCGCCGGTAGTGAATGCCGGGGAAGATCTTCAGGTTCAATGGCCGGACGAAATTGCTCCGGATGCTTCTGTAACCGATGACGGCAAGGGCAACCCGGAGGGATTTCTGGAGATTCTTTGGTCGGTGCTGGAAGCTCCACAAGCAGGGTACGTGTCTTTTACTCCCGGTCCGGACGTGGCTTGCCCGACAATGACCTTCCAGACGCCCGGCACCTATCGTCTCCAGCTTTATGCGACGGACGGCGAATTGGAAGCAGCCGATGATCTGGTGATTACGGCCAAGGAGCCCCCGTGTCCCGCAGGAGATCTCGATGAGGATTGTCAGGTCAATATGGCCGATCTGCTTATTTTTGCGCAGCAATGGCTTAACGCTCCCCCCGCTGAGGCAGATCGCGTGGGCGACGATGGCGTGGATGCCCGGGATTTTTCATTGCTGTCCGAAGACTGGCTGGATGACTGGACCGGCTCCGTGCAAGCGGCTCTCCAGCCGGCCGAGGCGATCCAGGCCGGTGCTCGATGGCGTCTGGACGGGGGAATCTGGCAAAACAGCGGAGCGATTTTGAATGATCTCAAGCCCGGGAATTATACTATCGAATATCAGACCGTTCCCGGCTGGGTGGCGCCGTCTCCTGATGCAGTCGATCTGTCCAAAAAGCAGCATTTGTCTATGACCGCGACATACTCGGACATGCCGGATGCGCCGCTGCGAATCAGCGAATTTATGGCGATCAACTCCAACATGACCGATCTTCGGCCCACATACCCGCTCGATCTCTACACCACCATCGCCACGGCGGCCGGAGATCGAAGAATCTATCCGGATTGGATCGAGCTGCAGAATCTGACCGAGGAGCCGGTCGCGCTGGATGGCTGGTATCTGACCGATGATCCCGACCAACCGACCAAATGGCAATTTCCCAATGGGTATTCCATTTCAGCGAACGGCTATTTCGTTGTGTATGCCTCCAATCGCGAACAAAACCGCTACCCAACCAATTATCCTTTCGTGGACAAAAGCGGCAACCTGCATACCAATTTTGATCTGGACGGCGACGGCGGATATCTGGCTCTGGTCTCGCCCGACGGCCTCACAATCGCCCACGAGTTTACTCTGTATCCCGCCCAGCGGGGCCTGTTGACCTATGGCGTTGGAACCGCAGGCCGTACCGGATATCTTAAAAGCGTCACGCGGGGCGCCGCCAATTCGGATGTATATGATGGAGTCGTCGCCGACACCCAATTCAGCGCAGATCGCGGATTCTACGAGCAGCCTGTGGAAGTCCGGATTTTCTGCGCTACGCTGGATGCCCGGATTCGGTACACCCTTGACGGTTCTGATCCGACCCTGACCAACGGTTACGATTTTGACCAGAACAATCCCGATGGAATTGTTATTTCCAAGACCACAAGCCTTCGCGCGGCGGCTTTCAAAACAAACTGGCTGGCCACCAATATCGATACGCATACGTACCTCTTTCTGGACGATGTGATCCATCAGGCGACCAATCCCGCGACTGGGGCACAGGTTACTCCTGATGGATATCCCACATCATGGGGATCGGTAACCGGGGATTACCAGATGGACCCGGATATCGTGGATCCCGATGGGCTTTACGGCAGCCAGTACGCCCATACGATCAAGGACGATCTCAAGAGCGTGCCCAGCCTTGTCATCGTCATGAACAAGGACAACTGGTTTGGCAGCAGCGGTATTTATATCAATGGATCCCAGGATGGGACTGAAAGAACCTGTTCGGCGGAGTTTATCGATCCCAGCGGGGCCGAGGACGGATTTCAGGTCAATTGTGCCGTCCGCATGCAGGGCGGTGTCAGCGGCGGCGGAACCAGCCTGAGCCGCTGGAAAACGTACAAACTCTCCATGCGGCTGGTCTTTGCCGGCGGATACGGCCCCAGCAAGCTCAATTATCATATCTTCCCCGACTCCCCAGCCGAACGCTACGATACGTTCGTCCTGGACGCCGTTCTGAACCATTCCTGGCTGCATCCTGATGCCGGGCAGCGCAACACCGCCAAATACATCCAGGACCAGTATGTCGCCGATCTGCACAACGCCATGGGCACCTATTCGCCCCATGCCCGCTATATCCATGTATACATCAACAATCTGTATTGGGGGATGTACTATCTGCACGAACGGCCCGACCACTCGTCTGTCGCGGAAATTTTCGGCGGGGACAAGTACGACTACGACGCTGTCAAACACAGCAGCACGGGTGTCATCAACAATGGCGCCGAGGGCAGCGCGACAGCCAATTTTAACGCCATGGTCAGTGCCGCCGGCGCTGCCGGTTCCGATCCGACCAATCTAACAAAGTACCAGACTCTGGTTGACAGGCTCGATCTGAACAACTGGACGATCTACCTGCTGGGAAACTGGTTTACCGGAAACCACGACTGGCCCGGCAAAAACTGGTATGCCACGCATCGGGCCTATCCCGAGGGAGCGTGGATGTTCCACTCCTGGGATGCCGAGCATGTGCTCGAAGGGGATAATAAGGTAGGGATCAGCCCGGCGGGGATTCATGGAAATGCGGTCAACAGTACCGAATACAAGCTTCAATTCGCCGATCACGTCTTTAAACACTTTCGAGCCGACGGGACCCTATCCTACCCCAACACGGCCCTGATGTACCAGGCGCGTATGAATCAGATCGATCGGGCAATCGTGGGCGAATCGGCTCGATGGGGCGACAACCGCTCTCCCAGCGATCCGTATACCCGACAGGATTGGCTTACTACACAGCAGGGATTGTTGAACAATTACTTCCCATCCCGCTCTCAAACCGTTTTTGGATGGCTTGAAGACGCCGGCCTTTATCCGAGCATTGATCCGCCGGCCTT
>JAFGGE010000003.1 GCA_016930745.1 Sedimentisphaerales bacterium | reverse complement strand
TTGACCGTAAATGACGGCCTTGCCGACAGCGCAGCCGACACCGTTCAAATCTCCACCCTGAACACTCCGCCCGTCGCCGATGCCGGTTCCGGCCGGGAAGTTCTCGTCGGCGCTCTTGTTTCACTGGATGGGAGCGGCTCGACGGACGCCGATCAGGATATCTTGTCCTACGTGTGGTCCTTCATTTCCAAGCCGACAGGCAGCACGGCTGAAATCTCATCGCCGGCTTCCGCCAACCCGTCTTTCACGGCAGATGCTGTCGGGACGTACATCATCCAGCTGATCGTAAGCGACGGCATAGAGAACAGCAATCCGGACAGTGTGTTCATCGAAGCCCTGGCTCCTGCCAATCAGCCCCCCTCTACAGCGGGCGATGCCTATACGATTGATGAGGATACCCGGCTGGTCATCGGAGCTCCCGGAGTGCTTGAAAACGACTACGACCCGGAGGGAGAGCCGCTTACGGCCACGCTTCAAACAACACCCTCACAGGGCGAAGCCAACCTGGACTCCAATGGCGCTTTTACCTACACTCCCGCTCCGGATTATAGCGGACCGGACAGCTTCACCTATGTGGCCGATGACGGAACGCTGGAAAGCGGCCCGACCACAGTAGATATCTCGGTTCAACCGGTAAATGACCCGCCGGCCATTATGTCTTCACCCCCGTCAAATGCAGCGATCGATGTACCGTTCACCTACGATGTCTCGGCATCCGATCCGGACGAAGGCGACGGACTCGTTTACTCTCTTGAAGCAGCGCCCGAAGGCATGAATATGGATCCGGAAACCGGGACAATCACATGGACACCAACCGAAAGCCAGGTTGGGCCGCACCAGGTAATTGTGCGCGTGGAAGACAGAGCCGGACTTTCCGCACAGCAGGAATTTATTCTCATAGTCTCCCCTTTGGATGAATGCGGACCCGGCGCCATCAACGTCTGCGGCCGGTGCGTTCCCTTTACGCCGATCTTTGCTGAAATGTCGCAACCCCCCTCTGATGAAAAAATAAAAGCGGTTCAAAACAAAATGGGCGGCATCGAGCTTCCCTTTGTAGCCAACCTGGGGCAGGAGGATGCCCGGGTCGGATATTACACGGCTACTGCGGCCGGCAATATCTACGTCACACGCGACGGAAGGCTTGTGTATTCGCTGCGGCCTTCGGAAACGGATCGGGATAAGGAGGCAAACCACCAGGGCTGGACCCTGACGGAAACGGTCGTGAACGGCAATCCCGATATTGCGGGCAAAGAGAGCACTGCGGCCCGAACAAGCTATTTCAGGGGGAACGACAGAAGATCCTGGAAAAAAGATGTCCCAACCTATGCAGCCGTCAGTCTGGGTGAAGTCTGGCCCGGCATCCAGGTGCACCTCAAAGCACGCAGCCGAACGGTGGAAAAAGTGTTTACCGTATCGCCAAAAGCAAATGTGGACGCCATCCGGCTGCGCATAGACGGTGCGAAATCGCTGAACCTGGCTGAGAATGGTACTTTGCGCATAGAAACCGGCCTTGGAGATGTCACCCTGACAAAACCGGTAGCCTGGCAGGAAAAAGAAGGCGGGAAAGAACCGGTACTGGTAGCATACAGCATCGCAGGAGACAACAGCTACGGCTTCACCCTGGGCCCCCATGACCCGCATGCCCCTGTAGTCATTGATCCCCTTCTTCAGGCAACCTACATCGGAGGCAGCCTGACCGAATGGGGCAGCGATATTGCCATCCACCCCACTACCGGGGACATTTACGTTACGGGGATGACCATTTCGACCGATTTTCCCGGAACCGAGGGCGGCGCACAGGACAGCTATTATGCCGAAAGTGGCTATTCGGATCTTTTCATCGTCCGGCTGTCCGAGGACCTGACCACACTGCTTCAGGCAACATTTCTGGGCGGCAGCAACAGGGAAAACTGGCTCCCGAATATCGCGATCCACCCACATTCCGGAGATATTTATATTTCGGGGGTTACCCGATCCGACGACTTCCCGGCAACTGCTGACGGGGCGCAGCCATCATTCAGCGGCTGGATCGACGACGTTTTTGTGGCGCGTCTGAATGCAGAACTCACAACGCTGCTGCAGGCCACCTACCTGGGCGGCTCCTATAATGAGGGATATAGTAATTATGTTTCCCGGGCACCTCTGGTCATTCATCCGGTTTCCGGAGATATTTATGTAGCCGGATATACCGCTTCCTTCGATTTTCCCGGCACTGAAGGCGGCGCACAGGCATTTCACGATTCGATGAGTGCGTCGGATGGTTTTCTAGTCCGTCTCACAGCGGATTTGCAAAATATAATCCAGTCGAGCTATCTGGGAGGAAACGGCAACGAGGCCATTGAAACGATTGTTGTTCATCCGGTTTCCGGAGATATCCTCGCCGCCGGGACAACCTATTCCACTGATTTTCCCGGCACAGCCGGAGGGTATCAGGAAACGCTCGGTGGAGATAAGGATGGATTCGTTGCCTGTTTGAATGAAGACCTGACACAGCTGCTGCAGAGCACCTATGCCGGCTCCAATGATTCCTCTCCCGGTTTTGCCGGTGACGATATTTACGGTATGGCGGTCCATCCCTTTTCGGGAGATATTTATCTGGCCGGCCGTACCGATTCCAGGGACTATTCCGGCGCGGCGGGCGGAGCCATTCCGGCACTGGATCCTAATACCCTGAGCGCAGGCGCCGCAGGCATTCTCTTAAGAATGAGCCCCGATCTGGCTTCCGTCAGGCAGGCGACTTATCTGAGCGGTCCTGCAGGAGGTTCTATTGCCCTGGATGTAAAAGCGCATCCTGTGTCGGGGGACATCTATGCAACCGGTCCCGTTAATGGCCCAACATTCCCGGGCGTTGAGGGAGGGGTGCAAATCGGACGCTGCGGGTACCAACCTGAGGGCTTCGTCGCAAAACTGTCGCAGGACCTGACCCGGTTATTTCAGGCAACCTATGTCGGGGGCAACTATGAGGAAGACATTGAGGCCCTTGCCATTCATCCGGCTACAGGCGATCTCTACATAGCCGGAAGCACCGTATCCGGCAACCTTCCGGGAACCGAAGGCGGGGCCTGTGAATCCGACCCTAGTCCCATCAGAAGCAGCGCTTTTGCCGCAAGAATCACACCGGATCTTCAGGGGGAGCCTTTCAATGAACCGCCCAGCATCCTGCCCAATCCCATGCCGGAAATTCTGGTTGGAGAAACCCTCAACTACCAGGTGGAAGTTACCGACCCGAATACCCGCGACTGTATTGAATACCAGCTGCTTGAATATCCGTCCGGAGGCATGTTGATAGACGGAAATACCGGCATCATCACCTATACCCCGTCGTATTACTCCTACCAGGGTGACCATACGGTCACGGTGCGTGTCGTGGATGGCGGCGGGCTGGAGGACACTCACAGTTTCACACTCACGGTGGTGCAGCCTCCAACCGCACCGACTTTCACCAGCACCCCGATAACAACCGCAACGGTCGATAAGCGTTACACGTACTCTCCACGGGCTACGGATCAGAATTACGATCCCCTGGTCTATTCTCTGGACGTGGCGCCGGCCGGAATGATGATCAGCGGGTATATATGGTGGACGCCGACCCGAGGGGATGTGGGCGTACATGAGATTGTGGTTCGGGCCACCGACCCCGGCGGGCTTTTCGCCACCCAACGGTACTACCTGACGGTCAATCCGCCTATTGTATCCGTTCCCAATGTGGTGGGCCAAACCCAGGCCGACGCCGAAGCAGCCGTCACAGCCGCCAACCTGACCGTAGGGACCGTGACTGCTGCCTACAGCGATACCGTACCTGCCGGTTCCGTGATCAGTCAAAATCCTCCCGCAGGCACTTCTGCGGCGGAAGGCTCGCCGATTGATCTCGTCGTATCCCTGGGAGACACCGGTGAGGCGGATGAGGACCGGGACGGCTTCACCATAAATGGGGGAGACTGTGACGACACCAACGCGGACATTCATCCCGATGCCACGGACATTGCGGGAAATGGCATTGACGAGAATTGTGACGGTGCAGACGCAGTGACATCCATTCGTATGGATACGGGGATGGATGTTGTACGCATTCCACTGGGAACAAGCAGGAATCTTGGCTTTACTTTCAATTTCGATGCCGTAGGCCTGGATACTTATAACCTGACCATGCACCAGGAAGTTTTGCCTGACACAGGCGGCATTACCATAGCCCCTGATCTTCCGGCCGTTGTCACAACAACCGGGACCAAAGGGATGTACGTGGGGCAGACCTTTACGGGCAATACCGTCGGCACATACGAAGTTATCAGCTCAATAGCAGTTGACGAAACAGGCCAAACGGCCCAGGTCGCCATTCAGGTCGAAGTGACAGAGGGAGATGACGTACCCATCCTTAAGCCTCTGGGAGCCATGCCGGACGCCATACCGCTTTCCACGACAACGGACGTCATGTTCAAGACTATTGTTGCAAAAACAAGACAGGCTCCCGAAACAATCACCGTTGAGGAGGTAGACGGCACCGGCAACATCGTTCGTGTGCTTGGTTCCCTCGTGGACGATGGATCGGCGGGAGATATCCTGGCCGGAGACCAAGTCTATAGTGGAACATTCCCGGTCAATGCTCCGGATTCTGACGGAATCCTGCGTTTCAGGGCAGTCGCTACTTTTTCCGGTGTTACAGGCACCTTTTATTCTGAAGCCTGTGAGGTGGCGGCAACGCGCTTCGCAACGGATTTCGTTCTTACCAACCCTTCCAGCATCGTGACGGATCCCCAAAGCGGCGCCCTGTTCGTTTCAAACAGAATCATCCTTGCCTTTGCCCCGGGAACCGACGCGGACACGATTGAAACCATTGTAGACTCCGTCGATGGATCCGTCATAGGAATCATGCACAGTATCGGCCTGTACAGCGTGGAAATACCGGATACGGAAAACGGCACGGGCGTCTCATCGGCACTTGCGGCACTTCAAAGCTACCCGGAGGTGGAAATCGCGGAAGCGGTTCATTTGGCAGCCATGACAGCCGTGGTACCAAATGATGGAAAGTATCCACTTCAAGACGCCCTCACGAACGCCAGGGTGGAGGAGGCTTGGGTTATGGCCCGTGGCGCGGGTGTACTAGTTGCCATTGTGGATACAGGCATCGATTTCCAACATCCGGACCTTGACGACAAACAGATAATTAATCAGTTTGAACGTACAAATTTAGTGGATGGGCCGGGAGAAGATCCAATGTTCCCGCAAGATTTTGAGGGACACGGAACCCTCGTGGCCGGCACCGCCGCGGCAGAAACCGACAATGACATCGGCATAGCCGGGACCGCATGGAGCAGCCACTTTTACCCCATAAGAGCGTGCAGATGGATTCCAAGCCGTTCCGGGAGTTTTTGTGAAAACGATGTCCTGGCCAGAGGAATCTTGCATGCAGCCAAAGTCGGCGCAAGGGTTATCAACCTCAGTGAAGGCGGTTATGAAAATGACGGCAGCCTGAGACTGGCTGTTGAACATGCCCATTTCCAGGGATCCCTGCTTGTGGCTGCGGCCGGCAATGACAATAGGAACAATCCGTTCTATCCGGCCGCGTATGATCAAGTGCTGGCGGTAGGCGCCATCATGACCGATCCTGACGATGTGGATAAATTCGGGTTACGGTGGGAGGAATCGCCAACCAAAGGCTCGAACCATGGCAATTGGGTGGATATCGCCGCCCGGGGGCAGAATGTTATGTCAACCATTCCGATCGACCCGGTAGCCGATCCGTCCATTGATCTGGATGTCTACTGTCCGAATGAGCAGCAGCGTGGTATTGAAGGCTGTTACATGGCGGCTTCCGGCACCTCCATGGCGACCCCCATCGTGTCAGGGGCTGCAGCCCTTCTTTGGTCCGTCAACCCCGAATGGGAAAACGAGGAAATCCGTGAGCGATTGGAAAGAACGGCATTTCCTCTTACAGATCCCGGCCTGGGAGAAGGGGGTCTCGACATATTCGAAGCCATTTTCAACGGGAGCTTTGAAATGGGAGGCCTCTACGAATGGAACGCCACCGCTCAAACCGGCAATCCGCCGTCAGCTTCGTATGACCCCCCAATTGCAGACTCTGTAAGCAGGCTGGGACAGCTCGAACCACCGTACAATCCCGATCCCACGATCCGCAGGAATCCAAACAGGAGGATGGCCCTCATTGGAAACGACGGGCCCGACCGGACGAGAACAACATTGAGTCGAACGTTCTACGTGCAGCCCGGCGTGGTCGAAACATATCTTTCATTTGACTACACGTTCGTTACAGAGGAATTCCCCGACTACTATTCCATAAACTGCCCCTATTTCGACTATCTGTCCGTCTCCGTGGCGGGGCCGAGCGGCACGAACGTATATTCCATGCACCGGGACCTGATGAGCTTTACTTCCGATCAGTATCACAGTTTCTATGACTATTCGCTGGACATCGGGGAGCTCGGCCTTGACACGCATCCCTATGACCTGAATTACAGGCAATGCCCGATCGTTTTCGACAATTCGACAACCGGGGTTGTCTACCAGCACGTTAATGGTATCCACATTTCTTTCGATGAAGGACCGGGATTCTATACCATCTCCTTTTCCATATCAGACAGTTATGATGCTGTCGGGGATTCTGTGCTGCTTATTGACAACATTCGCTTTAAGGAATTTTATTAGACGCAGTTTCAAAGTGAAAATCGGATAATGGCGCGGACCGGGTTGAACCTGTTGGTGAGAATATTTTCGCTCCAAAAGTGTCAGCTATCTCTCCGGAATGGACCCAAGAGGAGATGGTCGGGGCGAGAGGATTAGTACCCATCGACCTTTGATGTTGCCGAAGAGGCGTTTCCTCTTGTAGGTACAAATGGGGACATAACAGGCGCCTTCCCGGGAATATCATAGCCCTGCAGTCGTTGGGATCGACGGTGGTGAATCGAGGGATCTTATATCATGTGCATGCCCGGTGTTTTCCGAATACTTTAAATATTTCAAAAATTTGGGCGAACCTTGTGTTCGCCCCTGCATCGTCCTTTGCCTTATTCGCAGGGATTTCAATCTCCCTATCTCCTTCATACTCCAGGAAAGCGGCACTATAATAGGTACAAAATCGATAACCGGCAAATAAGGAGTCGAGAGAATGTCCGAGAAAAAATACAGCAAATATTTCCTGGAATACGATCCCACGCGCTGGCCCAATGAAAGGCGCCCGGTGATGTCCCGGGTGGAGGACAGCGTCATGAAGGGGAGTCATTTCTACCTGGTGCACTGGGTGCTCCCCGGCTTTGAAAACCCCCTGGGAACCCATGAATACGCCGGGCATCCGCCGCATATCCACAAGGATGCCGAGCTGCTGTTTCACATCGGTACGGATCCGGATAATCCCATGGACCTGGGGGCCGAGGTGGAAATGCACATGGGGCCGGAGCTGGAAAGGCACGTCTTCAACCGGACGTGCTGCATATACATTCCGCCCAACTTCATTCACTCTCCCTGGCGACCGATTAAAACCACCCGTCCCTGGATTTTTATCGAGGTGAACCAGGGAGCAGCGCATACGGAAAAATTCTTTCCCCAGATATTGCCGAAGGAAGCCCGGGACAAGGCCGACTGGGATCTCTGGAAGGATGAAGGCTTCGACTAATAAGGAGGTTCGTATGGCGTATGTCGTAACGGATGATTGTCTCCAGTGCGGGTACTGCATTTCCAGATGCCCGGAAGGCGCCATCATCGCCGACGCAATAATACCGTTTGAAAGATGGGAACTGCAGCCGGTTCACATCGATCCGGACAAGTGCACGGATTGCGGTGTTTGCGTGTCCGAGGAATACTGGTGCCCGACCGGCGCTATTGTCGCGGCGTAACATATTCCTGCGGAGATCCTGTTAAACGATTCAGGTTTTAATAGGCGGGATTCCTTAATTGTAGGGGCGAACCTTGTGTTTACTCCGAGGATACTCGAGGGGTTCGCCCTGTTGCAACATGCAGGGTGTTTGGAGAAGGGAAAAGGGCGAACACAAGGTTCGCCCCTACAGCTTTCTCAGAACCCGGAACAGCGTTCTCTGCAAAATCCCCGACCGAACGAACATGG
>JAFGGE010000044.1 GCA_016930745.1 Sedimentisphaerales bacterium | reverse complement strand
GCGACGGATGCAGTTGACGATCCGCGCCTATGATGAAGGGATCGCTTTTCGGTACTCGTTTGCCCAACAGGAATCGCTGAAGGAATTTGTCATCACTGAAGAGAGGGCCGGTTTTCAATTCGCCAGCGATTACCCCGCATGGGCGGTGTATTCGGCGCAGGGAAAGTATGAGAAGGTTCCGATCAGCCGGATCAAACCGAACTGCGAGCGGCCGTTGGTGGTCCAGATCGACAACGGTCCGGTTGTGGCGATCGGCGAGGCGGGACTGGTGGATTTTGCCCGGATGCGATTGCAGCCCTCGGACAAATACGGTGTCCGTCCGATGCTGGGCAGTGAAGTCAATGTCAAAACGCCGTATACAACACCATGGCGGGTGGTGATGATCGCCGATACGGCGGGTGAGCTGATCGAGCATAACTATATTTTCGAGAATCTGAACGCTCCCTGTGCAATCTCCGACACCTCATGGATCAAGCCGGGCAAGGTGATCCGGGAGGTGACGTTGACGACCGAGGGCGGCAAGGCCTGTGTCGATTTTGCCCGAAAAATGAACCTTCAGTACGTCGAGTATGATGCGGGCTGGTATGGGCCCGAGAATGACGATAAATCCGATGCGACGACGGTTACGCTCGATCCGAAACGGTCGAAGGGGCCACTGGATCTGCACGAGGTAATCCAATACGCACGAGACAACGGGATCGGAATCTGGGTGTATGTGAACCGCCGTGCGCTGGAAAAGCAGCTTGACCAGATCCTGCCGCTGTATAAGCAATGGGGGATTGCCGGAGTCAAGTACGGATTTGTGCGCGTGGGAGATCAGCAGTGGACGGCCTGGATGCATGAGGCGGTTCGTAAGGCATCCGCAAATCAGTTGATGGTGGACATTCATGATGAGTATCGCCCCACGGGGTACAGCCGGACGTATCCGAACCTGCTGACACAGGAGGGGATCGGCGGCAACGAGGAGATGCCCCCGGCCGAGCAGAACCTGGTCTACCCGTTCACGCGTTACCTGTGCGGAGCGGCCGATTATACGATCTGCTGGGCGAGCAACCGTGTTAAAAACACACTGGCCCACCAGTTGGCCGCTTCGATGGTATATTACAGTCCGTTGCAGTTTTTATTCTGGTATGATCGGCCCGGCCAGGTAGAAGACAGGCCGGAACTGGAGTTTTTCCGTCAGTTGCCGACCGTCTGGGATGAGACGAAGGTAATTCACGGAGCTATTGGAGAAACTATCACCATGGCCCGGCGAAGCGGGCCGCGGTGGTTTGTCGGATCGATGAATGCCATCGAGCGAAGGACGCTGCATGTTCCGCTGGCATTCCTCGAATCCGGCAGGAAATACACAGCGCATATCTACAGCGATGCAAGCCCCGAGGGGAGTGACCGAACGGGCGTGAAGGCGGAGAAAATGACCGTAGACTCCAACAGTGTGATTTCAGCGGATATGGCTCATAACGGCGGGCAGGCCATCTGGCTTGAGCCGATGTGATATATATTTTGATCATATTTTGATCCGATTGACAAGAACGATTTGAATCAGCAAGGAGATAGATCATGGCCAGGGCAAAAAAACTGGGAGATACCAAGGTGGCCCGTCCGACAGTAACGACATTCGGCGTATGCGCCGCCTGTGATCCGCGAATCGATCAGGCATCGCGGGAACGGACCGTCAATGTAATAGAGACCATGGCCGAATCGATCGCAGAAGCTGTCAGGCTGCCGGACGGCACGCCGGTACATGTCGTCTGGTCGCCGGTATTAATCGATGGGGAAAAACAGGCCGATATCGTAGCGAAACAGTTTCGAGATGCCGGCGTGGATGCGATTGTCTGCACGCCGGACACGTGGGCGTTTCCGCAGTTGACCCTGATGAGCCTGCTGGCCCATATGCCGGCGGATATGCCGGTCAATATCACGGTGGGCAACAGCGCGCCCAAGCCGGGCGTGGTGTATGCCCATGCGGTCAACGGCGCCCTGGCACAGGCGGGTCGGCTGAGCCATTTGAATGTGGGTACCTGGCCGGACACCGGGCAAAAACCCAAACCGACTCCGGAAACGATCCAGGCGCTGGCGGACTGGTGTTATGCCGCTTTGACCTTTGTCGGGCTCAAGGGGCGTCGCGTCGTTGTGTTCGGCCATGATTCGATGGGGATGGAAACAGCGCTGGCCCACGTCAATGCCACCCGGCGGACGTTCGGACTGGAAATCACGCGGCTGGACATGAAGCTGTTGGCTGACATGCTGAACAAAGGGGCGTATAACGCCAAAGAACTCAAGACCCTTCGAGCCTGGTTGGAAAAGAACCTGGGCAAACGACTGGATATAGCGCAGCCCGACGCGGACAAAAAACTCGATCAATCGCTGGCGATGTATCTGATCATGCGGGACCTGCTGGCCGACTTGAACGCCGTCGGAGGCGGATTCATGAATCAGCTCGAATGGGGCAGCGACCCGCGCGGCATCCCCCTGCCGATCTGTGACATGGCCGAATCGCTGATGAATACGACGTTTGACCACAACGGCCCGAAACCAGCGCTGCCGTTTGCCACCGAGGCCGATGTGCAGGGACTGTTGACCATGCTGTTCAAGACCTGGCTGTCCGGAGGCAATCCGCCGCTGTTTATGGATTTTCGCAAGGTGTGGGAGCCGTGGGAAATCCAGGCCAGGGCCAAAACACTCGGCGTTAGCTTCACGAAAAATACGGTATGGGCGCAAAAGGGACTTGTGGACGGAGACAACAGCGGATCGGCAAGCCTCAACTGGGCAGGCAAGCCGGGCGAATCCGCTGAAATAATCCTGAAAAAAGTCTCGATGCCGGGGGCCGAGTTGTATTACTTCCCCGGCGGGGGCAACAGCGTAACCTTCGTTTCACCGGGTGGAATTGAGGGCATCGCCAGTCGACTGGCGTACAGCGAATTGACGGGAATGTTCAGCCTGATCTGGGATGAGGCGTTTACCGTGGATCTGCCGGCCAAACTGGCCTCGGCCGTGGCTAACAGCTCCAATGTGACCTGGCCGCATACATGGGTGGTGCCAAAATACGCGGCCATGAGCGAGTATAAACAATACGCTCCCGCCAACCACTTCCATATGACCTGGAATCTGGCGCCGGCCCGCCTGCAATACTGGATGGACCTGACCAATGTGCTCAGCGTCGCCCCCTGGCAGGCTCGTCCCTGCCGGATTGAGGGCGTAGACCGGCCCCTTCCATTGATGTACCTGATCAATGGAGGGGAGAACGTCACCAAACGACTTCGGGCCAGAGGCGCGTAAAGAGGATTGGACAAGAACTTGAGACAGGAACATACGATGCAACAAGGTACCAGACGCGCGTTTTTACAGGGCATGGTCGGGACGGGATTGCTCGGCGCCCTGAGTTGGAGCGGTTGTGCACAGGACTATCGAAGCACGACCGGCAAGAAGCCCAATTTCCTTGTCCTGATCACCGACGATCATCGGGCCGATGCAATGGGGGCCATGGGCAATCCGATCATCCAAACGCCGAACATGGATGCCATGGCCGCTCAGGGCGTACTGTTCACCAACGCCTTTGTGACGACCAGCATCTGCTGCACCAGCCGGGCGTCGATTTTTACCGGTCAGCATGCCTCGCGGCACGCCATCTATGATTTCAACACCCATTTCACGCCGGAACAATACGCCGACACATACATGGAGAGGCTTCGTCGGGCCGGTTATCGCGTGGGATTTGCCGGCAAGTATGGCGTGGGACCGCAAAAGGACCTGCCGGTCGACAAGCACGACTTTTGGCGGGGTTTTGCCGGACAGGGACGATATGAGAATAAGGATGCCGAAGGTAACCTGGAGCATATGACCACACGGATGGGACGCTGGGCCGGGGAGTTTCTGGAGGGATGCTCTGCGGATCAGCCATTTTGCCTGTCCATCAGTTTCAAAGCCCCCCATTGCCAGGATGGGGATCCGCGGCAATTCATCTATGATCCAAAGTATGAAAATCTGTATAAGGACATTATGATTCCCCCGCCGCCGGTCGGGACGGATGAATACTGGGAAAAATTTCCGGCGTTCTTCCGGAAAAATAACGAGGGACGAAAGCGATGGGAAATTCGTTTTTCCACACCCGAACTCTATCAGGAAATGGTTAAAAGCTACTATCGGCTGGTGTTCGGGGTGGATGTGGTCATCGGGCAAATTCGCGATCAGCTCCAGCGACAGGGACTGGCGGATAATACCGTCATTATCCTGATGGGTGACAACGGCTTCTTTTTGGGGGAACATGGGCTGGCGGGCAAGTGGTACCCATATGAAGAGTCGATTCGAGTACCCCTTATCGTATACGATCCACGTATTCCTAATCGTTTGCGAGGCAAACGCAGATCCGAATGGGCTCTTAATATTGACCTGGCCCCTACGATCCTTTCCCTGGCGGGTGTAGACATACCCCAGGGAATGCAGGGGCTAGACCTTTCTCCATTGCTGGCCGGAAAACGGTCTCTCTGGCGCAGCGACTTTTATTATGACCACCGAATCGGTATTCCGACAATTCCCCAGTGTGAAGCATTAGTCGCTGGTCGATACAAATATCTCCGCTATACGCAGTCCGAGCCCTTATACGAAGAACTCTTTGACCTCAAGAATGATCCCCACGAAATCCGGAATCTGGCTGGGGATCCGAACTACGCCGAACGAATGAAGACAATACGGGCGTTGTTCGAAATGCGCAAGTCTGGGGCCAAATAATTCTGCTTCTGTTTATTATGATGGTTCGGATGCGAGAATGTCCGACAGGTTATACAGAAGGCTCGAATAACCCGTAGTACCCTCGCGGATCGTAGAATTTGTAGGCGATCGCGCGATGGAATTCGAGGGGGCCTCCGTTGCGGACATTTTCCACCAGTGCGGCAATCTGCTTCTGGGATCGGAAGGCCTGGATGGCCGCCAGCTTTCGCTCCAGATACTCCATCGGCGTGCATACCCGCAAGGTCGGCGGAGCGGAGAAATCGCAGTAGACGGCCATTTCACAAAGGTAGGAAATCTGTTTCAACGGCTCGCCCAGCTCCGGCCAGATTTGTCCCGACGCATGAAACAGGCTGATCATAAACTCATCGTATACAATGCGATGCGCAGGATGCCAATCGTTGTTCGTCGGCAAAAAACACTGCGTAGGACGGATCTTTCGAAGCCAGTATGTAAAGGCGTTCTGCAGACCTGTGTACCCGCTGATGTTGAGCTTGCTGTAGGAAGGGGCCGGAAAACGCCCCAGGAAACTGTTAATCTCTCCGCTGGGAAAGCCCAGGAAAAGGATTCGATCCTCCGGTATTCCCAGCAGCTTATAACACTGGTATGTTTCATTACGCCGAATCTCGGCAATCGAGCCCCGCTCTTCCGGGCTGCAATAGCCCATGCTTCCGTCGGTAACGATCAGGATGTGGACAGGCACATTTTCGCGCTGGGCCAGTTGAATCAGCAGGCCCGCGCCCAGGGCCACATCGTCATCATGCGGACTGACCATAAGGAAACATTCCCGGTCGTGCTGCCAGTGGCGCGACACGCTGGCAAGGGTCGGCCCCACTCTTCGCTCTCCCTTGACCAGACGCACAAATTCGATTGCATCCGACATGAACAGATCCTAAATTTGGCCCTGCTGAAAGGCGTGCTGGGCCAGAGAAGCGGCGCCGATGATTCCGGTGTCCTCTCCCAGCGTGGCAAAACAGATGGTTACGGTTTCTTTTTTCAATGTCCAGATAAGCCGATCGAAATGCCTGCAAATCCGCCCCAGAAGCGCGTCCCCGGCGGCGATCATCCCTCCCGTAAAGACGATACAGGCCGGTTCGGTCGTATGCAACATATTGACACACATCAGGGCCAGGGCTTCGGCCGTCCCCTCGACGATGTCACAGGCCAGCTTATCTCCATTTTCCGCATGCAGGAACACATCCTTACTGGTAATCTCGCCACGGTTCCTGAGCACCTCGCCGAGACTGGATTCCTCTCCCGCCTGAATGGCCTCGGTAGCGCGGGCCGCCGTCGCATTGGCCGAGCCATAGGCCTCCACACACCCCCTCTGCCCACAGTTACAGGCCCGCCCGTTGGGATAGATGATGACATGTCCTAACTCGGCCGCATTGCCGCCTACTCCGCGCACCAGTTCGCCGTTGCAGACAACCCCCCCTCCGATCCCGGTTCCAAGCGTCATAAAGATCATATCGGTGACTTCTTTTCCCACACCCATGGTAAACTCGCCCCAGCAGGCGACATTGGCGTCGTTTTCCAGAATGGCCGGTCTGTTTCCCAGACCGGAGGCAACCATGTCCCGTAATGGGGTATTTACAAACTTGGGCATATTGGTGCTTTTTATGACAATTCCTCTGGGGTAGTCGGCCGGTCCGGGGGTTCCGATGCCGATAGCCGCCAGATCCTCGATACGCAAGCCGGCCTCTTTCAGAAGGCCCTTCCCTGCTGTCACCATCCGTTCGACAACAACCTCGGGGCCCATATCCGCACCGGTCGGAACGGAGCTCTTATCCACCAGATTCATTGTCCGATCGAAGAGGCCCACTTTGATGTTGGTGCCGCCCAAATCGATTCCGATAAAGTATTCCGCCATGTTGATCTCCCTTAGTCCTGGTATCCGTTGGGATGAGTATTGTGCCACCTCCAGGCGCTTTCCACGATCTGCGTCAAATCAGGAACATCGGTCGTCCAGCCCAGCTCGTTTCGGGCCAGCGACGCATCGGCCGTCAAGACGGGCGGATCGCCGGGACGCCGCTCTGTCTCAATCACATTGAATTTCCTTCCGGATACTTGCTGGACCGCCTGTATCACCTCCCGCACAGAGTACCCTGTGCCATTGCCCAGGTTGTACGCCAGCTCGGCATACGAATTCAATCTGTCCAGGGCCAGCAGATGGGCCTTACACAGGTCCTCCACGTGAATATAGTCGCGGATGCAGGTTCCATCGGGGGTTGGATAATCGACCCCATAAATCCGGATATCCGTCCGTTTTCCCATAGCCGCCTGAATAATCAGGGGGATCAGATGTGATTCCGGATTGTGATCTTCCCCCAGGGCGCCGTCGGCCCCGGCCCCGCAGGCGTTGAAATACCGCAGGGCGGCATAACGAAGCCGGTCCGTCCCGCTTTGAAAATGCAGCATTCGCTCGACCATCCATTTGCTGTCGCCGTACGGATTGATGGGGTCTTTGGGCAAATCCTCGGTAATCGGCAATTGATCGGGCATACCGTAGACAGCGGCGGTGCTGCTAAAGACAAATTTCCGTACACCTGCATCTTCCATGGCTCCGAGCAAAGCGCATGTATTGCACATATTGTTTTGGTAGTATTTGATCGGGCGATCCACCGATTCGCCGACCTCGATGAAAGCGGCAAAATGCATCACGGCCTCGACATGATATTTTTTGAGGGTATCCGTCAACAGGCGCCGATCCGCCAGATCGCCATACACAAAACGGGCATTTCGGATGGCTGCTCGATGCCCCCTGGAAAGATTGTCGAAGACAACCGGTTCATGTCCATGCCGTTGAAGCATGGCCGTCATGTTGCTTCCAATATAGCCGGCCCCGCCGCAAACCAGAACACGCATACTACGCCCCGCCCTCGATCTGTTCGACTTTGGCCAGTATCCTCGTAAGAATCCTCTTTTCCAGGGCCGGATCGCGGCCCAGATCGATCCATGCCATATTTCTGGCCTGTTCGGCGTTGAGCCGAAGCTCCTGAAGGGAGGCGTCGCTGTGTGTATATAACGAGGCGGCCTGGGTCATTCCGGCGATTTCCATCTCCGGAATGGACAGCCGTCTGACCTGGACGGCGCAGGTAACAATCACTTCCCCGGATTCGACCGTAAAAGACAGCTCGGCCGTCCTGCGCAGACTGTGAAGGCTGGCCTCCGCGGTCGCCTGCGAAGTCACATTATCCTGTCGCCAGAGTTCAAAAAACTGCGCACCGCTCAGAGGGCGGGTTCGAATCACGCCCTGATCGACATCATATTTTTCCACCTCAAAAAGCAGATCCCGCAGGACATCCTGGGCCACCTCCATCGCGCGAGCCTTCTGCATTGTCGTAATGCCCAAAGGAGTACTGGGCATCGGCTGCTGCACCTGGGCACAGCCGCTTAGAAACAACGCCCAATACAACGCTAAAACTACGATTCGACTTTGTATTTTCATACCTGACATCCACCTTTACTATCCGTCGTCCGATGGTAATTGTATCGTATCAGTTCATGAAAACAAGGACCAAAAGCCTGTTTTTCCCCTGTCGCGCTTTCCCGGCATCCGTTAAAGGATTCCCTCGGATCGGGCCGATAGGAGTAAGAGTGCGGCCAGTTCCCGAACAATCGGATCAAAAAGCGGATCTGCCATGTCTGTAACACAATTGACGACATTACGCCGACGGCTGGAAGAAGCGGATTTTGAGGGTATTATCCGGCGATTTATGGATTATTTGTCGGTCGAGGCGGGGCTGGCCGAAAACACCCTGCTGGCCTACGGTCGGGATCTGGAGGCGTTCGGACGATTTTGCCGCTTGCACAAAATAAGCACTCTCAAGGAACTGGCGCCCCGTCATATCTATGATTACCTGCGTTCTCTCGCCGCTGCCGGTCGGGTGGAGGCCTCGATCAACCGCGCCCTGGTGGCGATCAAGATGCTGCTTCGCTATGCGGTTATGATGGGCCAGATAAAGGAGGATTTTGCCCCGCTTCTGGAAGGTCCGAAACTCTGGCAGAAACTGCCCATGGTGGCCAACAAACAAAAGGTGCTGGACCTTCTCAACGCCCCGCAACAGGAGGACCCCTATTGCCTCCGGGACAAGGCCATGCTGGAATTGCTGTACGCCACCGGCTGTCGGGCCAGCGAGGCGGCCGGCTTGAAAATTATCGATGTCAACCTGAAGATCGGTTATGTACGATGTTTCGGCAAGGGAAGCAAGGAGCGAATCATTCCTCTTGGTAAGACGGCGATCCAGGTGATTGTCACTTATCTGCACGAGATGCGCCCCCAACTGGCCAAACCGTTCAGCGGCGACTGGCTGTTTTTATCCCGGACGGGGCGGCGGGTGGACCGGATCGACATCTGGCGGATCGTGAAAAAGTACGCCTTTCGCGCCGGCATGGGCCGTAATCTGACGGTCCACACACTACGGCACTGTTTTGCCACGCATCTGCTCAGCGGAGGGGCGGACCTTCGCAGCGTACAGGAGATGCTCGGACATGCCGACATTGCCACAACGCAGATTTATACGCATGTGGACCAGGAACGCCTGCGAAGCATCCACAAGAAATTTCACCCTCGGGCCTAGACGATTCTTTGAATCAGAAATCTCACGCCTCAAGCCTATTCTATTTCATTGCTTCGTCTACGAGTTCGATATACGTCATTTCCATGATTTACTGTTGATATTTGTTCAATACAATCCATCCTTTTCGCACGGAAAAGCAATCCTGGCCGGAGAAGACCAGATAGAATGTATTGTCTTCCTCGTGGATCCATGAGGTGGGAATGGAGGCCGATTCGCCCGGACCGACATCCCATTGTTCGGTGTAAAATGCCGTCGTCCACGGCCCCCAGGGTTCGGGGGCATCGTAGATCCCGAATCCACCCTCCCATCGAGTATCGTGTTTATCATGACCCGGTCCTGCATCTCCCGGAAGCACCTGCCACCATAAGTATCGGCTGATCCCCGGATGGTAGGCAACCGACGAACGATAACATCGGCCGGGATGAATGAAGACGGGCTTTCGCAGAGAGATATCTCTCTCCCAAACGGGCCCGCCATCCTGCATTCCGGCATACCATTCGTACACCCTTCGTTCTCGAATTTCATCCTTTAAAACACGAGCCAGGATCATCCTATCAGCAGAGACGTAAGCGCTGTCGCCGTCATGAGAATATAGATAGACATATTCATCCCGGGCGCCGGTATAGTTTTTTCCAAAATTCAAAAAGGTCGGACATCCCATGCCTTCGGTAAAGCGCCAGTCGCTCCATGTCCAGGTCTGGGCATGATCCGTTGACCAGGCAAGTTGGGAATGGGCCGCATTACGCGCTATCATATACAGAATACCATCGACCATAAGCATGCCGGACGCCTTTTTGCCCGCCGGTCCCTGCCCGATTTGTTCGCCCGAGGCCGACCGAATATTGATTCCCTGAAACTCCTGCGGTCCGCCCAGCACCTTGGCCAGTCCAAGGCTCAATTTCTTCTCCGCTTTCGGCTCAAAACCCCAGCCATCCCCATACGCCGTATACAATGCATCGTCATCGCCCCAGGTCGTGGGCCAGTTATCGCCGCCCTGGGCTTTTCGAATGATGGTTTCCTTCGGGGCCCAGACGATCTCCCGGATCACCGGGCTTGGAGGACAGGGCGATTTTACCTTTTCGGCGCCTGAAGTGGCAGGAACAGCCTGTACAATCGGTTCAAAAAACGGCTTGAGCACTTCATAATGGTGGGCATTCGGCTTTCGTTTCCAGCTTACTCCCGAATCGCCCGTTCGCGCGACGACAAGATCAAGATCGGGGATGACCAAAATAATACTGTCATACAAACCCCAGGACCAGAACGCTTCGTTGGGTACCTCTTTAAACGTGCCGTCATTGTTATTCCACCAGAGCAGTCCGTAATGATTCGAGGCATCACTGTACTGGTCCGGGAACAAAACCGGCAGTCCATTGCTCTGTTGGGGGGTTTTAGAAACCTGGGCGACAAACGAGGCGGGAATCAACGGCCCGCCTTCCCATTGCCCCTGTCGGCAATACAGCCAACCGATCCGGGCCATGGCCTCGACATTGGCGTTTACCCCCGAACCAAATT
>JAFGGE010000294.1 GCA_016930745.1 Sedimentisphaerales bacterium | reverse complement strand
GTGTTTGCGTCCATCTATCTTCATGGACGATATGATAACAGAACAAAATCAAAATGTGTAGCATAATCTATTGACTTATTAGTAATTATGGGAAAATATGACATATTGAAGGTTAAATTCGATCTTATATCGTATCAGGAAGTGATGAAGACGATTGAGGCATGGCGACAGGCGAACATTCGGCAGTATGTGACTATATCCAATCCGCATAGTGTCATGCTATGTAGGCGAGATGAAATGATGGCTTTGGCAAATGATAATGCAGGCTTGATTCTACCGGATGGAATTGGAATTATTTTAGCGGCAAAAATTCTAGGTTACAAGCATTATGGCCGCGTGACCGGCCCCAATTTATTGTTAAAACTTTGCGATTGGGGAAGAAGTCATAATTTACGACATTTTTTTTATGGTGGAGCAGAAGGAGTGACGGATAAGCTGGTTAAAAACCTATCAGCTAAATTCCCCCACCTTGAAATCGCCGGCAGTTTTTGTCCACCGTTTAGACGATTGACTGTTGAGGAAGACGAGAAGATCGTGGCACAGATCAATGCAAGTCATCCGGATATTGTATGGATAGGATTAGGTGCCCCAAAACAAGAAAAGTGGATGCTGAACCATCTGGGGAAAATCAATACTACCGCAATGATCGGCGTAGGCGCCGCTTTTGACTTCCATTCAAAAAATATAAGTTGGGCACCAAGATGGATTCGCGTATCTGGTCTTGAATGGGCATACCGTTTCGTTCTTGAACCGAAACGTATGTGGCGGCGTAATCTTGATAGCCCACTTTTTCTTTTTAATATTCTTGTGCAAAAATATTATATGATGCGAGAAAAAATGCACAAGAAAACCAAGCATCTAGATGCTACAAGAGAGAAAGACTCATTCATATAAAAGCCAAGGTAGAATGAAATGAGAAAAGTGATAATCACAGGAATCACAGGGCAGGACGGTTCGTATCTGGCTGAGTTCCTTTTGAAGAAGGGATATGAGGTTTATGGGATCATCCGCCGCAGCTCGTCTTTTCATACCGGCCGGATCGATCACCTCTACAAGGACCCGCACGAGCAACCCAGGCTCAAACTGGTCTACGGCGATCTGAGCGACGGCAGTAATCTGGCTTCTCTGGTGGCCGAGATCCAGCCGGATGAGGTGTATAATCTCGGCGCCCAGAGCCATGTACGGGTCAGCTTCGATATGCCGATTTATACGGTCAATGTGGATGCCCTCGGGACGCTTCGGCTCCTGGACGCGGTAACCAAGCTGCACAAACCAGTCCGATTCTATCAGGCATCCAGCAGCGAGATGTACGGCAAGGTGATCGAGACACCGCAGACGGAAACCACTCCGTTCTATCCGCGCAGTCCCTACGCCTGCGGCAAGGTCTACAGTTTTTATCAAACGGTCAACTACCGCGAGGCCTATGGTCTGTTTGCCTGCAATGGAATTCTATTCAATCACGAGTCCCCTCGGCGCGGGGAGACATTTGTAACGCGCAAGATCACGCGGGCGGCGACTCGCATCAAGCTGGGCTTGCAGGACAAGCTGTTTCTGGGCAATCTGGACGCCAAGCGAGACTGGGGATATGCGGGCGATTATATCGAAGCCATGTGGATGATGCTCCAGCAGGACCAGCCGGACGATTATGTGATCGCTACGGGTCAAACCTATTCGGTGCGGGAATTTCTGGACGAGGTGTTCGGCCATCTGGACCTGGACTGGCAGAGCTTTGTGGAAATCGATCATCGCTACTACCGGCCCACGGAGGTGGATTTGCTCCTGGGCGATGCCTCCAAAGCGCAAAAGATATTAGGTTGGGAGCCGAAGGTCGGCTTTCGGGATCTGGCGAAACTGATGACCGAATCGGATCTGGAACTGGCGAAGCGAGAGAAGATCCTCCAAGACCATGAGATGCAGACGCGATGAGCAGCTACTTTGAAAATCGACGTATTGTTGTGACCGGCGGGGCGGGCTTCTTAGGCCACTTTGTCATCAACGGTCTAAAGAGGCGGGGATGTCGACAGATTCTGATTCCACGGATTGAGGACTATGATCTGGTACAAATGGCCGACATCGAGCGGATGTATGAGGACATGCGGCCGGATGTAGTAATTCATCTGGCGGCCGTAGTTGGGGGAATCGGAGCCAACCGTGAGCATCCGGGTGAATTCTTCTATAAGAATCTGATGATGGGCGTACAACTGATCGAGCAGGGACGGTTGCGCGGGGTCGAGAAGTTTGTGGCGATCGGGACGGTCTGTGCCTATCCCAAGTTCACGCCGGTTCCCTTTAAGGAGGAGGCAATCTGGGATGGCTATCCGGAAGAGACCAACGCCCCGTACGGGCTGGCCAAGAAAATGCTGTTGGTGCAGTCGCAGGCGTATCGACAGGAATATGGATTCAATTCGATCTTTCTGTTACCGGTGAATCTATACGGACCCGGGGATAATTTTGATCCAGCCAGCAGCCATGTAATCCCGGCGATTATCAAGAAATGTATCGATGCCGTGGACCGCGGAGATCCGATGATCGAGTGCTGGGGTACAGGCAGCGCCTCGCGGGAGTTTATTTATGCCGCCGATGCCGCCGAGGGTATTCTGCTGGCGACCGAACGCTATAATAAGCCTGAAGCGGTCAATATCGGCTCCGGTTTTGAAATTACGATTAAGGACCTGGTGCACAAAATTGCCGACTTGGCCGGTTTTACCGGCGAAATACACTGGGACAGTTCCAAGCCGGATGGGCAGCCTAGGCGATGTCTGGATGTGTCGCGGGCGAAGGCCGAATTCGGCTTCGGAGCTCAAACCGGCTTTGATGAAGGTCTTAAGGTTACAGTTGGTTGGTACAAGCAGAAATCGAAAGGACAAAATATTTAATATGGGGGTATCTCCTTGACTGCGGTACCCGCAAGATGTAGTATGCCATGGTATGGCAGATTAACTGATTGAAAACACTAGTCTATCAGCACAAGGTGATTCGCAAGACAGCCGAGGTTGGCAAAAACTTACTGCCACTGTGTCACGGAGAAGCCGTACTGATCAAGCGGTAGTTGGACGGAACACATCAGGGGGCCGTCATTCACGAGTATCTTGATAGCATAGAAATTGTATTTGATGTTTTGTCAGGAACAAAAATGATTTCCTATAAGGTATATGGAGTTTCACAAAGGATCAAGAGGCGTGATCGGGGTGTGGCCGTGAGCGTTTCACCGGTTCCGAGGTGTCACAACAGAAGCTGCCGCCGCATTCTGGGCAGACGATAGCAGGGAATCCTTCTGGTTCCTCGGGCGGAAACGCATCCACCACGACATCTTCGACCCAGTCGGTATGGATACACGAACGGCAGCGGTATTTGTACCAGCTGCTGGGATTCGGATGGAAGGCCAGGAACTCGTCCATAATCGGATTGGTCATAGAATTGCTCCACACAGATTTCTTGGAATAATTTGTACTCTTTAAGGGTACCGTAGTGGGGATGAGAAATCAACTCCAACGCCATTTCGTTATCACATTGGGGACAAACCAGCAGGTCTTTTCCAAAGCTATCGAAGAACCTCTGCTGAAACGGCTTGGGCGGCAATACGCTGTAACCTTTGGGATCTTCCGGCCTAGTTGCCGGTATAATATCAGCCAGTTGTTCTCTCATTTTTTTATACCGTACGTTTCCGTGCAGTCCGTGATATCGGATTCGATGAAATCCCTTTGGCAGAATGTACTGTACCTTTCGTCCAATAAAACGCAGGATAGGGAGTGTTTCGTATTCAATTTGCCCGGTTTTGTGGTCCCGATGCCAGTAGCGGACAGCCGTGCCATCATAGCGTTCAATCCTGGGAACCGAGATGGGCGGTTTTGCCGGGAAGGTATTTTCTGATTCGCCGGTGGCTCAGGCCGCTGATGTTGAATTCGCCTTGTACGACGGCGTGGAACACATCCAGATCATCCCCGTCAAAAAGATTGAAGCCGCGATAGCGGCGGCCGTTGTCGGTGACGGGGCGAGAAAGCTTCTCGATGTCTCTTGGAGCCGAACCGGGATCGTCGATGGCGGAGATGAAAGCGATATAGCGGCGATTGGCGGCGTACAGCAGTTCGGCAAGCATATTCAGACTATAGATTCTCTTTTACAGCGGCGCAAGCTTCATTTCGTTCGTGCCGTCGCGATGTTCCACCGTGCGGTGGTGCTTGAAAAAGGTAACGTCATTGCCCGTTGTTTCGATGCGCAGCACAAGGCCGTGTTTGTCATACATTTTAATGGCCACCGGCCCCATGTGATGTTTGATGCGTGTGCCCTGGATGCGGGTGTGGAAGTCGTTGCCCATCTCATCCTGATAGTTGGCATGAAGACGTCGTCCGAGAAAGGTGGCGATGTGGTCGGGCCTGACGGCATGCACCGCCGTCCTGACCAGTTCCTCGTAGATGGGGGCAAGATCTTTCTGACGCTTGAAAACAATATCGGTGGCGTATTCGGCCTGCATAATACTCCAATGGTAGCCTGGCTGAAAGTGCGTGATGACCAGACAGTAGAGGCGGGCGTAGGTGTCGAGTCTTCTGTGCAGGCATTTGACGTTGATGTCATCGGCGAAATCCTGCGCCTTGTCAAAATCGTCGATGTCAACAAAACAATTGTCGAGCATGGCCGCCTCAACACGTTTTTTGTCCAGTTGGGCCGCCAGCTTGGTATGGCCGTTGAAATAGAACTGGAGGCGAAACGGCGCCCAGGTGGGCACTCTTAGATAGCACAGGCCGAGTTCTTCGTCGACGAAATAGAACTAGTGCCGTTTCCAAAAAATAATTTTAACTTTTTGCAAATTCAAGACTTGCGCGATGCACAAATGTGTATTATATAGACAGACACG
>JAFGGE010000293.1 GCA_016930745.1 Sedimentisphaerales bacterium | reverse complement strand
TCGCCGCCGTGCTCTCCGCAAATGCCGACTTCCAGTTTCTTGTTGGTTTTACGTCCGCGCTCGATGCCGACGCGAATCAGTTCGCCGACGCCCTGGACATCGATGCTCTGGAACGGATCGCCCGGCAGGACGCCCTTGGAGACATACTTGCCCAGGAAACCGCCGACGTCGTCACGGCTGAAACCAAACGTCATCTGTGTCAGGTCGTTGGTGCCGAAGCTGAAGAACTCGGCGACCTCGGCAAACTGATCGGCCAGCAGCGCCGCCCGCGGAATCTCGATCATCGTTCCCGTGAGGGTCTTGAGCTTTTTCAGGTTGTATTTGGCCAGCACTTCTTTGTATACCCTTTTGGCGATCTCGTACTGATCTTTCAGCTCATTGACATCGCAGGTGACCGGAATCATAATTTCCGGATACGGCTTTTTGCCTTCTTTGGCCAACTCGGCGGCGGCTTCGTAAATGGCCCGCACCTGCATCTCCGTAATCTCCGGATAGGTCACGCCCAGACGCACGCCGCGATGGCCCATCATTGGATTGACTTCATGCAGACTTTCGAATCGCTTGACCAGGTCGGCCATATTCAGATTCAGCGCGGCGGCCAGCTCTTTTTGCTTGCCTTCATCCTGCGGCACAAATTCATGCAGCGGGGGATCGAGCAGGCGGATCACCACGGGCAGTCCGTCCATTGCTTCCAGGGTGCCTTTGATGGCCTTTTTCACAAACGGAGCCAGTTCGTTGAGGGCCCTGGTGCGCTCCTCGGTTGTCTTGGACAGGATCATTTTGCGCAGATAGAAAAGCGGCTGATCGCTCCCTTTGCCGTAGAACATGTGTTCGGTCCGGAACAGGCCGATGCCTTCGGCACCGAAGGATTTGGCTTTGGCGGCGTCTTCCGGCGTATCGGCGTTGGTGCGAATGCCCATGGTGCGGCAGGTGTCGCAGATCTTCAAAAAGTCCATCAGGACCTTGTTCTCCTCGCCGGCATCCATCATGGGAAGCTTTCCGACATAGACGTTGCCCTTGGTGCCATTGAGGGTAATCCAGTCGCCCTCTTTCAGGACGGTTCCGTCGAGATGGACTTCCTTGCTCGCCAGTTCAATGTGCAGAGAGCTGCACCCGACGATGCAGCATTTGCCCCACCCGCGAGCCACCAGCGCTGCATGGCTGGTCATGCCCCCGCGGGCCGTCAGAATCGCTTCGGCCGCCCGCATACCTTCGACGTCCTCCGGATTGGTCTCTTCGCGGACCAGGATCACTTTCTTGTCTTCTTTGACCCAGTTGACGGCATCGGCGGCCGTAAAGACGATTTGTCCGCAGGCGCCGCCGGGACCGGCCGGGAGGCCTTTGGCCAGTACTTTCTGTTCCTTCTCGACCTTGGGATCAATGATCGGATGCAGTAATTCATCCAATTGCGCCGGTGTGACGCGGGTCACCGCCATTTCTTTGGTAATCAGTTTTTCCCTGACCATATCGACCGCCATCCGGATTGCCGACGGTCCGTTCCGCTTGCCGACGCGGCACTGCAGCATCCACAACCGTCCCTTTTCGATGGTGAACTCGATGTCCTGCATATCGCGGTAGTGCTTTTCCAGGTGGTTCTTGATCGTGTCCAACTGCTTGTAGAGTTTGGGCATTCCCTTTTCGAGAGTGACCAGATCTTTGTTGTGTTCGGACTGCGAATCCTTGTTGATCGGGGCAGGGGTCCGAATGCCCGCCACCACATCCTCGCCCTGGGCGTTGATCAGGTATTCGCCGTAGAATTTGTTTTCGCCGTTGCCCGGATTGCGGGAGAACGCCACGCCGGTAGCGCAATCGTCGCCCATATTGCCGAAGACCATCACCTGGACGTTCACCGCCGTGCCCCACTCATCCGGGATCCCCTCGATCCGGCGATAGCTGACAGCGCGTTTGCCGTTCCAGGAAGAGAACACGGCATGGATGCCGCCCCACAACTGATCCATGGCATTGTCCGGAAAGGGCTTGCCGAGAACGTCTTTGACCTTCTTCTTAAAAGCGTCGCACAGGTCTTTCAAATCCCCGGCGGTCAATTCGACATCGTTTGTATAACCGTTTTTCTTCTTGACCTGGTCCATCAGCCGCTCCAACTGACGTCGGATGCCCTGATCTTCTTTCGGCTCGATGCCGGCGGCCTTTTCCATCACCACGTCCGAATACATCATAATCAGACGGCGATAGGCGTCGTACACAAACCGCTCGCTGCCCGACTGGGCGATCATGCCCGGAATCGTCTGGCTGGTCAGGCCCACATTCAGCACGGTTTCCATCATGCCCGGCATGGACGATCGGGCCCCGGAACGGACCGATACCAGCAGCGGATCCTTTGGATCGCCGAACTTCTTGCCCATGATCTTTTCCACTTTCGCCAGGGCTTTGACCACTTCTTCCTTTAATCCGGACGGATAGGTCTTTTTATTGGCATAATAGTAGGTACACACTTCGGTCGTAATCGTAAAACCGGGAGGCACCGGCACGCCCAGCGACGCCATTTCAGCCAAATTGGCCCCTTTGCCGCCCAGCAACTCTTTCATTTTGGCGTTTCCATCGGCTTTGCCGCCGCCGAAGAAATAGACCCGTTTGTTTGCCATTATATGGTCTCCTATATCTATGGTTACAGATTCGATTCTCAATCCCACGGTGTACCTAAAAGAACGATGACTATAGTGGCTCCCTGGGCCGCTGTCAACGCCAAAAACCGATTTCCCCCGGTCAAAACCAATCTTTCAAGCCGGAGGCAATCTCCGAAATAAAGCAATCTCTGTTCCGATAATCGTGGTCTCGCCTATTCCTATGGCACATCGTCCCATAAGCAGGGTGCATTGCCCGCACCCCAGAAAAAACCGATCATCCCGCCTTCCCATGCCGTCCCAACATCCGATCTTCACAGGACTTATCGGAAGTAATACGACATCTGTTTTCCTGTCCCTGCGACAACGAAAATACCCTACTTTGGAGGGCTAATCGGACGATATCAGTCTCACGAATCCCCCCGACGGGGAACAAGACAGGGATTGCGGCGTGGACTATGGGGGCATGCAGCCCAAAAGAAGACAGGGAAAGAAGTTTTTCTGGATCAAATGAAACAGATACATAAAATTCAAAATATCCCGCTGTCCTGTCTTTCGCAGGACACCCGCACCAGGGGCATAGGGCGAGTTTTGTTGTGCCTGTTTCCAACGGCGGTTTTTTTTATAGTCCTGATTCCCCTGACCGTGCGGTCGGTTTTGATGGAGCACGGCCACAGTTCTCTTATGAAAACGGTCCGCACCCAGGCCGCCGAGATGGATCGATATTTGCGAAACCATGACGTTCTGGGCGCGGTTCGGACCCTGGGGACGGCCGGCGCCAATATACGGAGGATTTTGCAGGATCAGGAGACGCCCGATGATAACGCCCTTTCGGAAGAATTACAGCACGTCTGCCGACAATGTGAAGCGTCCCTTATTTACATCATGGATACCGAAGGAGTGGTGGTTGCCTGCACTCCGTATGGTCCCGGAAATACGCAGACCCTGAGAGGCAATAACTATCGCTTTCATCCTTATTTCACCGAAGCCCTGCAGGGACATGATGGAGTATATCCCGCCCTGGTTGCAACCACCAGCAAACGCGGGATTTATTACGCTTCTCCGGTCTATAGCATCCGCCCGCAAGAGAGTCCGAATGAAATCCTTGGGGCAGTCGTTATTAAAATGCCTCTGGACAGGGTGGATTCGATTTTGGCGGGCATGGAATATCCTTCGGCCCTGGTGTCTCCGGAGGGGATCGTTTTTTCCGCTTCAAATCCGGACTGGATCTTCAAGAAAGCGTTTTTCTCTTTTTCCCTGATTCCTCCGAAGCAGCCCGATGCGTCTTCCTCCGACACTATCACGGATTTCCGCCATCCTGAACCGCTTGCCTTCGATCTGAACCAGACCCGCCTGATCCTCCAGGGCCGGGAGCACATTGTCGCCCGGATGGACCTGAATCTGGCCGATGAAACCGGGCGCTGGAAGCTGATTGCCCTGGCCCCGACGGCAAGTTTTTACTCCGGGCAGACTCTTTGGTACTCGGCGGTGGCGGTTTTATTACTTCATATCCTCGTGGCCCTGATTTGGACGGCCCGTCTCAAGACCGGACAGGCTCTGCGGGCATTGCGCGAACGGGAACAGTGGTATCGTGTTCTGTTCGAATCGTCCGACAACGCTGTTTTCATCATGTCGCAGGGCAAATTCATCGAATGCAATGAACGTACCCTGGTTATTTTTGGCTGTACAAGAGAACAGATTGTCGGCCAGGGTCCCGAACGGTTCAGTCCCGCGTTTCAACCGAACGGAATACCGACTCCTGAGATGACGGCTCCCTATCTGGCCCGGGCGACCAAAGGAGAGAAGCTTCGTTTCGAGTGGCGGCACTGTCGCCTGGACGGCACGGAATTTGATACCGAAGTCACCCTGACTCGCCTCGATCTGTCCGGGCAGATCTTTCTGCAGGCCACCGTGCGCGACATTACGGATCGAAAGCAAATGGAGCGGATTCAATTCGAACACCACCGCCGTCTTTCCCAAATCGTAGAGGCCAGTCCCGTGCCTACCCTGGTCCTGGACAAGAACCACCATGTCACCCACTGGAATAAAGCCCTGGTCAACCTGACGGGGATGGACGCCCCCCGGATTGTCGGAACCGATCGTTACTGGGAAGCCTTTTATCGGAAACCGCGTCCCATCCTGGCCGATCTGATTTTGGATCAGACCGGGCAGGAGGCCTTCCTGGCCTATTACGGAGAGACCTTGCGCGCCTCGTCCGTCACGCAGGGCGCCTACGAAGCGGAGGCTTTCTTCCCGGACATGAAACCGAACGGCCGATGGCTGTTTTTTACCGCCGCTCCCTTACAAGATATGCAGGGACAGGTGATCGGGGCGATCGAGGTTCTCCAGGATATCACCGACCGCAAACATTACGAAGAAGCCCTATGTAGGACCAAGGAAGACGCCGCCGAGGCCTGGGCGCAGACCGAAATGGTCAACCGCAAGCTGGAACTGGCGGCCGAACAGGCCAAACTCATGGCCAACGAGGCGATCCAGGCCAGTAAATCCAAGAGCGAATTTCTGGCCAATATGAGCCATGAGATTCGCACGCCCATGAACGCCATCATCGGATTCAGCGATGTGCTCATCGAGGAAGGCCTCACCGACGAACAGAAACAATACGTGGAGATGATTCGCAGCTCCGGCCGGCATCTGCTGGGGCTCATTAACGATATACTGGATTTTTCCAAGATTGAAGCGGGGAAGCTCGAAACGGAAATCATCGACTGTTCTCCGGTCGATCTGATCGAACAGGTGGAATCCTTCATACGCCCTTCGGCCGAAGCCAAGAAACTGGCCTTCCAGGTCGATCTGGCCGAGGAGCTTCCCTCGCTGGTTCGGACCGATCCGGCGCGCGTTCGACAATGTCTTGTCAATCTTCTCACAAATGCGGTTAAATTTACCGATCAGGGTCATGTCGCCTTGCGTGTGCAATTGGAGCATAAGCAAGAGGCGCTGTTTTTGCGGTTCGATGTCGAGGATACGGGAATTGGCATTGAAGAAGAAAAGCTGGCCGAAATCTTTACGGCGTTCTCGCAGGCCGATACGAGCCATACCCGGCGGTTCGGGGGGACAGGACTGGGATTGACCATCACCCGCCAATTGGCGCAGCTCTTAGGCGGATCGGTCACGGTTCAAAGCCAGCCCAAAGAAGGGACCCTGTTTACCCTGCGGATTCCCGCCAATATTGAACTTCATGAACACCCGTTGTTACGCAAATCGGTATCCCCGGACGAAAATCCTTCTTCTCCTGAGACAGATGTGCATTTTGCAGGGCGGGTCCTTGTGGCCGAAGACAATCCGGCCAATCAAATGCTGATCAAAGCCCTCCTGAATCGACTGGGCCTGACCATTACCGTTGCTCAGGACGGCGCCCAGGTCATGGAACTGGTCCGGCAGCACGAGTACGATATAATCTTCATGGACATGCAAATGCCGGTCATGAATGGGTATGAGGCGACGCGTCGGCTGCGACAGTTCGGCTTTGCCAAACCGATCGTGGCCGTGACCGCCAACGCCATGAAAGGCGACGACAAGAAATGTCTTCGGGCCGGCTGCGATCATTATCTGTCCAAGCCGATGGAGCGGGACCGTCTGATGGAAATCCTCCGAGAACATCTGCCTCAGTCCGGCGCTGCGCTCGAGTCGGAGCCATACGAAGCCGTCTGCATACAGGTGGAGG
>JAFGGE010000292.1 GCA_016930745.1 Sedimentisphaerales bacterium | reverse complement strand
TCTTGCCCACCTCGGCCGCCCTGGCGATGATCTGATCCTGCTTGAGATCGTTCATATCGGGCACGGCGTCGTCGTCATGGAACTGCACGCCGTCAAAGCCCAGCTTCTTATACAGCTTCAGCTTGGCGGCAAAGGCGACGCCGTCGCGTACGGTCGGTCCGAACGGATCGGCGCCTTCATGAATATTCCACGGTCCGAATGAAAAACGGAATTGTCCTGCCATCGGTCTTCTCCTTGCTGGTACTGTGGTTCGGGCATCATCGCCCATCGGTTTCGTTTGGGAGCTATGGTATCAGAATCCGCGCCGCAGGCAAGTCTTTATTCTGAGACAGCGACAGGCAGTCCCCTGCAATGGCCGGGGGCACAGGAAGTGCAAAATTAGAAACATTCCCTTCTTTTGCCCAATCTACCTGGCTATCTCAATCCTCAAACTGTGATAAACGTTTTTTTAGTGATATAATATGCTCTATAATTGGACTTTTTTCCCCAAGTTGAATAGCCTTGTCAATTACTGTTTGACATCTATCATATTCACCCTTAAGTGAGAGCATAATTGCAGCATATGCAAACCTAATTACACTACTCTGTGGTTGTATCTGATCATTTTTAAATGATTCGCCTAAAAGAAAAGCCAGCATATCATCACGGTTTTCAAATCGTTGAAGGAATGGCATCCCCAATGTTTTAATAGCTTCTTGGATTTCCTTTCCTTTTGTTTCGTCAGATATGGGTTCAACGGGCGCTCGTTCAATCAGCCACCATTTGTCCAACTTGTCCTCACTTAACATTCCAATACGTGCATGAATACAACAATTTTTAAAGTTAATTCTCATGTCAGATTGGCGACCTAGATACAACGATATTAAACCAGGAACATATATTCCAACATTAAGGGTAAATTCATTCTTATCAGCTATATTCCATTTGCTCTGCTGGAGATGTATACACCATGCAAGTTCTCTTTTGTCATATACGAATAAGTCATTCATGGCCTTAAAACCATAAAGGTTTAATAAAGGACTTATCCATGTGTTCACTAGTGCGCTGAATCTAGGTTTCATATTTCCGCCCTCTGAAAGACTTATACATAGTCTGGTAGGATGGATTCGATGTTTTTCCGAACCCATGCTGTCATTTCCGTCTCCATTTCCGCATGGGTTCCGCTTCATGGAACCCATCCTACGATTCTAAATTACTCCTCCTCCATGAAACACATATCGCCTGTTATTCAGAAATAGGTAACTGTCCCCAGTTTCCCAGTTTCAGTTTTTGTAAGATATGATCTGGTATATCCATGAGCATATGTAGTATATTCCAATACATACTCCCCCGTATGCATATCTTTCACGCAAACTTCTTTAATCTCCCCTTTATCATAGTACGAAACATATAATCCATATTGCTTATCAAGACACTTAAGGTAGACCACATCCATGCCTAAAATATACTTTTTAGGACCTCTGTATAACTTGTGAGTAAAATAACCTAGAAAAAAAAGACAGAACCACGACGGCTATCCATATAATATGTAGCTTTCTGGTTCTCATAAGTATACCTCTTCTTCTCTATTTAAATAATTTAAACAGTCGGGTAGCAACTGTCTTGATTTCCAAGATAGACGCTCCTTTTGCCCACCCTGGCTGGCTTATTCTTCAAACCTATATTCTTTCAATTGTTCCAGATATTTAGAGAAGTCTGGGTTCTTTCTGAAACCATCATCACTATACCATAATCCATCAATTAGCTTTAAATCTCCAAAACCTTCAACACCATCAGGAAATGCCGATACGCTCACACTATAAAAACCTGTACACATTTCCAAATGAATCATTTTTCTAGAAATTTCAACAAAAGTAGGTTTTAAGTCTAATATCTTCATATGTGTTTTTTGAGGGATATCTTCTCCTGTTCCAAAACCAGGACCTGATTTAACAGTTGTCGTGATTCCTTCATTTTTTATTTTTTCATCGGGAAGTGAATTATTATATGTTGCCAATTTATCACGGCACGCTTTGAGCAATTCCTCATGATTAGTATGATATAATACTTTCACTCTTATCTGGTTGATTTGTTTTATTGGTTCTGGCGTAATGAAATCTGAAAACGCATTGAATAAGAACCATACTACCACACACAAGACAACAAAACACAGAGAAACATACACAACAGTCTTTTTCAGAATATATGGCATTTTATCTTCACTTTAAATGCTTATAGGGGACAGTCACTTATTTCGTTTGGGACATATGTTATCAGAATCCGCGTTGGGTACAAGGCCTTCCCTCATGAAAGAGGTTGGTTACGGATTATGAATCCAGGACGGCAGCAGGAGCGATAAAGATGGAATGGATGTTGACCTGACGGCGTTTTTTGAGTGTAATGGAAGCCGATCCGACGCCGCAGGGGCGCAGGAAAAAAACGTTTTACAGAAAGGGAGTCTGGGATGAAGAAAAGCCAATGGATTCTTGCAGGGTTGTGCGCAGCGTTTATTGGACTGACGACTCTGGTGATTGCCGCGGGACAGGCCGACCCGCGCAAGACACAGGCCTTCCGGGATCAGTTCATCAAAGAATTCCGGCGGACCGGCCTGAACACCACCCCCGGAGACGCCATGATGCTGCGGATCCTGGTCGAAAGCAGCAAGTTCAGGCGGGGCGTCGAAGTGGGCTCGGCCACCGGATTCGGCGCTATCAATATGGGCATTGCCTTCGAACGGACCGGCGGGCATCTGTATACCCTGGACATCGATCCGAAAATGGTCAGGGCCACCCGCGAGAATCTGGAAAAGGTAGGCCTGGAGGACGTGGTTACCGTCATGGAAGGCGATGCCCTCAAAACGCTGCCGACTCTTGAAGGGCCGGTCGACTTTGTCTTCCTCGACGCCCTCAAGCAGGATTATTTCAAGTACCTCAAACTGATCGAACCCAAGCTCAAACCCGGCGCTCTTGTCGTCGCCGACAATGTGATTGCTTCGGAGCGGGCCATGAAGGATTTCCTCGACTATATCCGGAACCATCCGGATTACGATACCGTCATCATCCGCGCTTCCATGGAAAAGAACGATGGCATGTCGATCAGCTACAAGATCCGGTAAGACATAGTTTAAAAATCAATATGAGGAGGCCGCGATGTCAACCGCTATGAAAGGGCGGCATAAAGTTATATTATCTTTTCTCCTGTTGGCCGCTTCAACCGCGATGGGAGGGAATGGGATCGATATCGGTTCGCGATGGGAACTGTTTGTCGATTCTTATCTGATTCAGGATATGCAGGGCGACATAGCGCTGCATCTGCATCGTCCGACGCCTCGTGAGGTGGTGCTGGTCCATGACAAGCCGTGGGAGGGCAACACCTGCGGCTATCACACGATCTTTCAGGACGGCGATCTGTTTCGGATGTATTACCGCGGATGGGGCCACGAGGATAAAACGGAGAAACAGCTTCATCCCGCCCTGGTCTGTTATGCCGAAAGCCGGGATGGAATCCGATGGACCCGGCCCAACCTCGGCCTGGTGGAGTTCAACGGATCGAAGGAAAACAACATTGTCTGGGCCGGCACGGGAACGCATAACTTTGTCCCCTTCAAAGACGCCAATCCGGCCTGTCCGCCGGAGGCGCGGTACAAGGCCGTGGCGCGCGGCGAAGACGAATACCATACGTCCCTTTTGGCGTTTCAAAGCCCCGACGGTATTCACTGGAAACTGATGCAGCCGACGCCGATTATCACAGAAGGCGCTTTCGATTCGCAGAATCTGGCCTTCTGGGACTCGGTAACCGGCCGGTATCGCTGCTATTTTCGCGATTTCCGCGATGGCGTGCGGGATATCAAAACGGCCTCTTCAAAAGACTTTATCCACTGGACGAAACCGGTCTGGCTCGATTACCCCGGCGCACCCAAACAGCACCTCTACACCAATCAGATCCAACCCTATTGTCGTGCGCCGCATCTTTATCTCGGATTTCCCACCCGTTATCTTCCCGATCGGGAATCTCTGACGGAGGGCCTGTTTATGAGCAGCCGGGACGGGATCGTCTTTCATCGCTGGTCCGAGGCGATTATCCCGCCCGGCCGAAATCGCGACAAATGGCACAACCGCAGCAATTATATCTGGCTTGGCATGGTCGAAACCCAGTCCGATCTTCCCGGCGCGGGTAAGGAGCTGTCCTTGTACAGCAATGAGCGGTACTACGAAGGCGCCGGGGGCAAGATTCGACGGTATACCTGTCGAATCGACGGATTTGTATCTCTTCGAGCCGGGTTTACCGGAGGGCGGGTCATCACAAAACCGCTGCTCTTTGCCGGCGATGTGCTGCGAATGAATTTTTCCACTTCCGCCGCCGGTTCCGTACAGGTGGAGATTCAGGATATAAACGGCAAGGCGGTCCCCGGTTTTGGCCTGGCCGATTGTCCCGAGATGTATGGCGATGCGATCGAAAAGGAGGTTGCGTGGAAATCCGGCGGCGATGTCGGAACATTGGCAGGCAGGCCCATCCGGATACACTTTATTTTGCGAGATGCCGATGTCTTCGCCTTTGGTTTTGGTAAAAGGCCGTAGCCCGTCAATGCGATTCCATCCGGAAGTCGAAATGCTATTTACGGACTGAGTTTGAATCGGGACAAGGCAAGATGTCCCTCGCGGAGGGATACCGTCTGATTGCCGACTTTGAGGCGGTCGCCGCGAATTTCGATATTCGGCTCCTGGCCGGCCGTCAGGAATAAAACGCTGTATTCCGTCTTTCCGGCCTTGATCCGTTTTTCTTTCGCGGCGCCGCGTCCGCTCATCACGAGCATGGCATCGGCGCCGCTTGCCCCGGAAAAATCGACGGCCAGACTGGTCCCGTTTTCGATAGACAAAATGCCCGATCCGTCGACAGCCGGCTGGAAAAAAGTGACATTTCCTTTCAGATTGCCCCAGGCGTTTTTTTTGCCAAGCCCCCATACCCAGACCTGGCCTTCGGTGTCGGCCTTGTGCCAGCCGCGGGTGTTCCGGGTCTGTACGGAGACCACAATATCATTCTCATCTTTCCAGCCGTTGCGAAACATGTACACACCGTATTTCTCGTCCCCGACCGCCGAAGGCAGGATGCCTTTGGGATTGGCCGGTTTCAAGTCAAAGGGCCAGTTGATAAAAGCCAGAATCGCGCGATGCGGATACGGGCCGATGGTGTCGAACGGGGCGCCGGCCTTCTGGTCTTCGGCTTTGGCGACATGATTATACAGCCATAATAAGGCAGACTTTTCTTCCGGGTTGACCGCGGCAAAGCCCTGACAAAAGACGCCTCCCCCGCTGGGCCCGTCGCGGTCCCAAACATTCTGCGGATACGCCCCTCGGATGGGAAAGTCCGGCTTGCCGTCGCGGGTAACGGTCAGCATGATCCACTTGAGCGTCATCCACGGGGCATTGGGCCGCGGCGAGATAAAGTCCTTTCCGCCGGCGATCTGCCATGCCTGCAGGGCGGGAAGGAAGGCGATATTGGACGACATGATACCCGTTCCGTCGCCTTCCGGGAACCAGCCATGGTCTCCGAAACCCTCAGTCAGATTGCGGATCATGCTTTTTTCGCTGATATTGAGCAGCTTCTCGATCCTGTTGTTGTCTACGCCCGGATCATCCCTGACCGCCAGCAGGGCCAGGGCCGCCCCGCCCACCTGCATCCCCCAATGATTACTAGCGGGCATATGGCGCTTGCCGGCGGCCAGTTCCTCAAGGCTCTCGTACTGTCCTTCGTTGTACTCGGCAATAGCCCTGGCGATTTTCAGACGATACGCCTCATCCCATCCGTCATAGCATAGATCGTATCCTGCCGCATACCAGCCCAGCGACGGTCCCGCCCGCAAGGCCCCGTCCGGATCCCGGAATGAATACCGTCCTTCCCGGTCTCGGTCCCGCACGCCCGCCAGGGCCCACTCGAAACATTCTTTTCCCAGGTCGGCATATTTCTTGTCGCCGGTAAGCTGATACAGAAATCCAAATCCGGCCGCATGCGACATGCTGTATGCCCCGACAGGAAGCTCATTTTCGCC
>JAFGGE010000291.1 GCA_016930745.1 Sedimentisphaerales bacterium | reverse complement strand
CTTTCTTGTAATGAGTAATCTGTTAAAACTACCCAAGGATACGCCGCTTTTTTCATCTGTCCATCCACAACTTTCGGTTATAACTCCAAAAACCACCGACGTCATCTCTTCCCACCACAAGGCAACCTGAATAGCAAGTAGAGATCCGTCCACCTTCAAAAAGACCAACTAGTCCACCTATAACATTATTTCCATTGACGATTCCTTTAGCATAACAAGAGATAATACTGGCATAGCTACTCTCTCCCACTAAACCGCCAACTTTGTACTCACCACTTACATCACAAGTAGCATAGCATGAAGTGATATTAGACCAACCATTTACACCTACTAGGCCACCAATACATGTTGATCCTGATACTGTACCTGTCGCATAACAGCTTTCTATTCTCGTGCTGAACAATGTCAATCCAACTAGAGAACCAACACTATAACGACCGCAGACTTCAATATCATCCAAGCCTAAATTTCGTATGTTGGCTCCGTTTAGGAGACCGAAAAGACCTATATAAGCATAGTCTGGTTGGTTAATTACAACATTGTGTAGGATATTCCCATTTCCTTCAAATGTACCGCTGAACGGAATTCCCTGACAATTCGGTTTGTTTGGATCCATGTCGGGTGCTATCGGAGTTAGTGTTATACCTTCAAAATCAATATCATTAGTTAAGACAAAATACTTATCCCAATCGGTAGATGTATCAATTATTTCCAGCCAGTCTTCGGCAGTGGCGACCTGGTAGGGATCTCCGGCTGTACCTGATCCGCCGGAGTAGGCGCCGGCAAGAGCAACAACAGGGGTAAACATCAGGATGAGGACGATCCCGAAGAAAAACATCTCCTTGTGACACATACCAGCCTCCGACATTGGCCCGATTGGGAGTATTCCTGAACCGGAATCCATTATACTCTACAAGCAAGATCAAACGCAAGAGAAAAACGATAACAAAATGCCAGATATAACCTTCAAACGAAGGATTGGAAAAGAGCAAATCCGTTGACAACCGCCCGCTAGCCGGTATAATATCGGGTTTCTGCGGGTATGCAGAGGGAGGTCCTAAGTACTGTTATAAAATGGTGTTGCGATGAAGATTTCGTTGGATTGGCTCAGTGATTATGTCCAGATCGACCGTTCGGCCCCCGAGATCGCCGAGATCCTCAGCAACCTCGGCTTTCCCACCGAGGGCATCGAGCGGGTCGGCGACGATACGGTCATCGATGTGGAGATCACCAGCAACCGCGGCGACTGCCTCAGTCATATCGGTATCGCCCGCGAGCTAGCCGCCGCGACGGGAAAGACGCTCCGGTTGCCCCAAGTCAAACTCCAGGAATCTGAGCAGGATATCAGCGAATTCGTGAATGTCATGATCGACGAGCCCCAGCTTTGCGGCCGGTATACCGCCCGCGTGATCACCGGCGTCAGGATCGGCCCCAGCCCCGACTGGATGGTCCGCCGCCTGGAAGCGGTCGGCATCCGCAGCATTAATAACGTCGTGGACGCCACCAACTATGCCATGATGGAGTCCGGCCAGCCGCCGCACGCCTTCGATTATGCTACCCTCCGCGGCAAGAAAATCATCGTCCGCAAGGGTTTCAAAGGCGAGCAGATCGTCAGTATTGACGAGACCAAGTGCGACTGCGACGATCAGATGCTCATGATTGCCGATGCTGAAGGTCCGGTGGCGATCGCCGGGGTGATGGGGGGGCTGTATACCGAGATCAGCGAAAAAACGACCACCGTCCTTCTGGAAGAGGCCCATTTCGATCCGGTCAGCGTCCGCACGACCAGCCGCAAGCTGGCGATTCCTTCGGAAGCATCCTTCCGTTTCGAGCGGCAGGTGGATATTGAAAAGGTGGACGAGCACAGCAAACGATGCGCCGAGCTGATCGTCCAGGTGGCGGGGGGGCAGGTCGCCAGAGGAGTGGCCGATGCCTATCCCGGCAAGCCTGAGGCCCAGACGGTCGCCATGCGGCTGAGCCGGATGAAGCACCTGCTGGGCATTGATGTGCCGGCCGATACCGTCATGAACATCTTTGCCGGGCTGGGATTCCATCCTGATAAGCGGCGAGACGACCTGATCGTCTGTACGGTTCCTTCCTGGCGGCATGACCTGTACCGCGAGGTGGATCTGATCGAGGAAGTCGCCCGCTGCCATGGTTTTGACAAGATTCCCGTCGAGCCCAGGATCAACATCCAGGTCGCGCCGATGGAGCCGCGGGAAAAGCTGGCAGGGCGAATCCGCTCCACGCTCAACGCATGCGGCTTTTTCGAAACCGTCAACGTGACCTTCACGGACGACAAGACCTGGGAGGCCCTGGCCCATTCGCAGGCCGAGCCGCTTTGCGTCAAGGATGTCTCGCGCAAATCCGCGAATATCCTGCGCCAGACGCTGCTCGGATCGCTGCTTCAGACGCTTCGAGCCAATGCCAACATGAAAAACAGCCCCTGCCGGCTCTTTGAGCTGGCCGTCACATTTTGTCCGAATCCCGATCCGGAGGCGGTTCTGCCGATCCAGCGGGATAAGCTTGCTCTGGCGGCCGATGCCGACTTCCGCGATCTGCGAGGAGCGATAGAGGCCGTCTGTGCAACAGTCTCTCCGAAATCGAAGGTGCAATGCAAACAGGTCGATCTTCCCTGGGCCAAACCAGGGGCAGAAATCCTGCTTGATGATACGGTAATCGGCGCCGCCGGGGTCATCTCAAAAACCGCAGCGGCTAAGCTCGATCTTCCCGAAGGCGCCATTTCAGCGGCGGAGCTTGATTTCCTGACCCTGCTCGAATTACAACAGGGGATCGGGATCGTGAAATCCATTCCGCGTTTTCCCTCCATCACGCGCGACCTGTCGTTAATTCTCGATGAACCGATCACATGGGAGCAGATACAAACTATCGTAAATGCCAACAAGCCCGGTGAATTGGAAACGGTGGACTTCGTCGGGATCTATCGCGGCAAACCGATCCCCGACGGGAAAAAAAGCCTTACGCTTTCTCTTCGATTCCGCGATGAGGAAGGCACGCTGACGCATGAAATCGTCGACGGTTTCGAAAAGACCATCGTCCATCAATTGACCTCGCAACTGAAAGCCGAACTTCGCGCTGTCTAATTTTCGCGTGCAAGTCGTTGTGCCATAACAACTACCGGCAAAAGGAAAAACCTGCGCGGAAAAGTGCATTGCCGCCTTGCATTTGGCCGATAAATCTGGTATAACTATAACTAAGTGTGCAGGTTTTCCCCTGCGGTGTTCGATAGCGGCTTTGATTTGAAAGAACCGATAATGACCCTCAGGGAGGTCGGACCTCGTGGATCGAACACGCCTGCTCGACAGGACGTTCGAACGCGTGCCCACGACCACCCACTTTGATATGAGGGTTCTTCAATGACCGTCGCAACGGCACATGTGGAGGAGACACTTGCAATAAAAGGCCCGTCGTCGACGAGCCTTTTTTTCTGCGCAAAACACTACCTTTCCTTTCGGCTCGTTATTATAATCTTTGGAATCCTGTTTCTTTCGATCGTTGATATTGTACCGTGTACATACGTCGTGGTAACGCTGGCGGCAAACAAGGACAATAAGGCAGGCAGGTGACGGTTTGAAACTCAAAATCCATACGCAGATTCTGATCGCCATCGGTGTCGGTATCGTTTTGGGCGTGTTGCTGGGGCCGCATGCCGTTCATATCAAAATCATCGGCGATCTCTTTATCCGTTTGCTGCGTATGATCATCATTCCGCTGATCGTGGCGTCGATGATTACCGGTGTGGTCAGCATCGGGCACGCGGGTAAACTGGGACGTATGGGACTGCGGACGTTATTGTACTATATGGCCACGACACTTCTGGCCGTTCTCGTCGGTCTGATCCTCGTCAATGTGATCCAGCCCGGCGCCGGTGTTACTGTTCCCGCCCAGGATCAGGCCGCCGCGCCGACCGCTGAGCCGCCGACATTTGTCTCGATCATAACCGATATTATTCCCCGAAATATCATTGCCGCCATGAGTCAGGACAATGTTCTGGCGGTGATCTTCTTTTCCCTGCTCTTTGGCGTTGCCTTGACCTCTGTGGG
>JAFGGE010000290.1 GCA_016930745.1 Sedimentisphaerales bacterium | reverse complement strand
TTTTTTATCCTTTACATGTTTATCATGGATTGTCTTGAATGGTTTTTGCTCTTCGGGCTCATGGCATTGCGTACAGACCTGAGAAGAGGGGCCCTTGAGGGCGTATCCCAGTTCCCCCTGTAAATCCATACGGAGGTCTTCCTGCTCCCGAAGACTCTCATGGCAGTACCCACACTGGAGCGCATTATCGTGTGGCTCCACTCCATGGTTGATCGTCTGGAAGGCGCGGACACGCACCATTCGCCAGGAACCGGTTAGTCCCGATTGCTTCATGCCGGCTTCCACCGCACGCGGAAAATCGCCCGTCACAAAGTATAAAAAGGTCGAGTGGGGGATCAGTTGTCCGGTGTCCTCATGGAGCGCCGATTCGGAGAGATGTTCTTTCATAGGATGGATCCTGGCGGTCTCGGAATCGACCGATCCATGGGGACCGGAAAGGACATATTCGCCGGCCTCGTTTTGCAGAGGAATCTGCCCCCTTACATAGACATCGCTTGTGCCGTCATACCATGCATAGGTTGGAACGACGTTTTGAGCCCGGATCTCTTCCGGTTTATAACCTCCCTGGCCGCCGAATAAGCCCTGAAACCACTGGGGATTGTTCCAATCCCGATCCATCTCAGTACTCACATTCTTAGCGAAGCGGGGGATATGACAGGATTGACAGGCCACTCTGGCGACATGGGAATCGAGACGTTGCTCTTCATGGGGGGCGTTTTCATGGCATTTTTGGCAATCGAGCTGTTCCGTACGGTCATTGGGCCGCAGGTCAAGTCCTCTGCCGATGACCCGATGTTCCTGAAATTCATGACACTGCTGACAGGTGAAATTCTCTCCCTGAACCGACATGTGAATTTCCGTCTCGTAAGGCGGATCTATCGTTATGGTTGACAAGTCTCCTCTCTTGCCGCAATCGCTTCCGGCCGCATAGGCATGGCACCGAAGACAGGTCGCCCGTGTCGGTCGATGCACCGTGCGTGCCGCCTCCAGCGGAGTAATCGTCATCGCATCCAGATTGGGAAGAAAGGAGAAATCCCCTTCCGGCGTTTCATCCGGCAGCATCCATGTACGTTCGACGCCCTGATAATCCGCAAACGTGAGGTTGATCGGCCTCGTCTGGGTAGTCCAGGCATCCGCCATCCGAAGCAGATCCTGATCGGTTACAATCCCATCAAAATTTACATCCGCCCCCATACACCATTGATTGGAAGTTCGGCAATCGATGGATTGCCAGCCGGCGGCAAACCGTGCAAAATCCGCAAAATCGATTTTTGTATCCCGATTCAGGTCTTCCTGCGGCAAGGGAGAAACAGCCCTTCGCTGATAGGGCTCGCTGTGGCACATGAGGCAGTCGATATTCTGCAATTGCCGGGCAGAGATTTGCTCCCGGGGCGCCAATCCATTCCCGATATGGCAGGTAGAACAGGCGATTCTTCTGGAAGTTTCCACGGATCCGCAGTAGGTATTAAAACCGCCGACGCCTTTTCCGGCATTGCCGGGTATATTCGGTACGTTGGGAGTGGGGCCGGTCCATTGATAATGAACCGAATGGAAGACCTGTTCGCCTTCTATTTCATGGCAGGCCAGGCATGTCGGCGGACCAAGATATTCCTCGATACTGCTGTGGACCTCCTGGGCTTGAAAAGGATCAGCGCTTTGTTGTTGCATTATACCGCCAGGTTGTCCAATCGATGTTGTTGCAACCGCAATCAAGAGAAAAAATATGATTCCATGTATGCTTTTCATCGTCGTATCCCTTCTTTTTTACACAATGCCTTGTATTTTCATTAATATCGCAAATTCCAAGTTTCCGACAGGATCAACAAATCGCTCATCTGCGCCTGGTTGTCCTGATTGATGTCGCAAACATCGATATCGATCGTTTTAAGCCAACAAGAGGAAAGCATCCTCAAATCAGAAAGATCAACCCGCCAGTCCCGATCCAGGTCGCCGGGGATTCCGTGCATCAGCCTGAGAATTTCTTCCCGGCTTAACGCATAATCGTATACGCGCACGTCATCGATGGCGCCTTGAAAGAGATAGCTTTGACCATATTCCCAGGCTCCTCCGATGTGAAATCCGGAATAGGGCGCCACTCCCCATTGAATAGCGTTGCTTAACGGGGCTGTTTCTGCAAGTTGTCCATTGAGATAGAGCCGTATCGCCGATCCGTCATATGTTCCAGCCACATGCATCCATTGACCGGATGGGACGGAAACGCTGAGCAGGCCGGCGTCGCCGCTGCGTTTCGTTTCGGTTTTGATCCACCACTGGAGGCGATCGTTGGCGCCATAGAGCATATATCCCTTTTCCATAGAGGCCAAACGAAAGGCATTATAAATGATGGCTTGCATAGTTGTACCGGACAGATCGTCTGGTTTAATCCACGCGGCAACGGTAACCGTGTCTCTGGGTCGCAACGGCTCATCCCATCCAGCATGAATTGTTGTCTCTACCCCATCAAATTGGCATGCTCCTCTGAAAACGCCATCAATTACAGTTACAGGTCCGGCCACCTGTCCATCATTGTGTTTGCCGGACTCATCCGACATTCTGCCTTCAATGATCTCATCCAGTTTCCAGTGCCCCACGAGCGTATGCGGCTTGACCTTCAGAATGACGGTTCGCCGCTCCACCAGGCGGTTGGTTTGATCCAGAAGTACCAGATCGGCCTGATGTGTTCCAACCGGCAAAGTGTTGGCCTGTTCATTCAGACAGATTGTTATTTCCTGTGTTTGATCCGGCACAAGAGCGCCCCCCTTGGCGGAAAGAGTCATCCAGGGCGCCGCCGTCAAGGCCTGCCACTGCAGCTCGTGCAAAGACGGATTGCTTAGGGTCAGGACCGAACAGGAAACCGAAGCCGGCTGATCCACGAATTTTTCAAAGACCGGCAACTGAATCGGACTGACAGGAAACTCCATACCAGCACGGTAGTCGACGTAATTCGACAAGGTTCCGATCTGCGAGCAGCCGTATTCAATCCGCATATACCCATCTTCCCCCCAATCCGCTCCCCACGAATTGCGTATAATCCACACTCCCTCTGCTCCCTGTGTATCATCCCAGCCGACAATCACAACGGCATGATTGATCGGCGCCGTTTCACAGGCATTGAAGATGCCTTTCTGATACGCCTGAAACGGCATGCCGGCATATACGGCGGCAGCGATGGGGCCAAAATTATAGATATGCCATTTCATTGCATTTACGTCTTTTGGGACAGATCCCCAGCCATCGATGAAGTAATGGCGCGGATAGGTACAGGCACATGATCCTTCGCTTTGCGTATAGGGGAAATCCGCTTCCAGCACAGCCCCTGTCTGGCCGCACAGATCCGGCTTTCCATCGGCCAGGAACAGATCAAGGGCCCAGCCGTACCATCCGCCGCTCAGGCAGGTTCCGGCATCCGAACAACTGATCAGCCATTGCTCCGAAAGATCGACGGTGTTTGCTTCCCGAAGCAGAATGGCAAATTCGACCACCCCCACCGCCGCATGGGCCCAGCAGGAATTGCAGGCGCCCTGATTTCGTATCTGGGGCAAGGGAATGATTTGACGCCAGTCAAAGGCAGCGGGGAGATCCAGAACGGCAGAATTTTGAAAAAAATCGATCGACAATGGAGAACTGGCCGTCGAATCGGCAAGAATGCCGGCCGTCACCGGTTCTGTGGTGCCGCACAGCCGATCCAGGGGTAGGCTCGTCGCCTCACTGGGTCCAACCTCGAATGTCCATCCTTCTTCGACAGCCCTGTTGCGGAGCCGGTTAAAATCATCGTCGGCCAGTTGCGCCGAAAGGAATCCCCATGGACTGATCAACACAGCCGCTCCTAGGAAAAAGCGAACTAACCACCTTTCTGATCTATTCATCGGTTCACCGGAAATCACGAACGCCTGAATGCATAATGTTGTTTGGACATACAAATGTTCCCCCCTTCGCCGGCAGAGGAAGGAGGTCGAACAAGATAAAGGCTCGTTCGACCTCCCTTGACGACTGCAGGCCTGCACCCGTACTCAACAGAAGTGGCTTATAGAGCTCGACGGCGACGTAAAACGCTGACAACTGCCCAGCCCAAACCTCCCAGTACAAGTGCCCCCGGCGCTGGAATGGGTTGCGTACCCGCTCCGCCTACAACCAGGTCGCTCTCATAACGAACGATCAGCTCCGAAGCGCCTATGTAGGCGTCATCCGGAAAATCGTTTGCATTAGCGATAGTGAGCCAGAGAGTAGCCGATACATCATGCATCAAACTAAGATCCGCCGGATCAATCACGAGACTGTTCACTCCATTGACTACCGGGTTGATTTCATAAATGCCTCCATTGGCGTCGATGAACTGAACAAACAGGAAGTCATTCACAAGACTTGTCGGATCTCCCGTCCAGAGGATCTCGGAGGCGTTCACCACCAATTCCGCGCCGAGGATTCCGCTGTTGGCCAGGGTGAGGGCATAGTCCCCGATCCCCTGGCTGATGAACGGATTGGCATGCTGCCAGGACACATGGTCGAAAACACCGCCATTCAGCGTGTTCAGATAGGTATCCACATTGACAAGATCGCTGACGGAGGTGGCGGCGCCAAAAACAACGCCCGCACTTGCCAGCCCAATGAAAACCATGAGAATTTTCAACTTCATGTTTTCTCCCTTTCATTAAGAGATTTCCTAAATTCCATAAAAACCTTTTATTCGCCACATCGGAGGCGAACGCCCCGTATGCAGACTCTGAAATTCAAGCAATGGATAGGAATATAGCCTCATCACACTATCCAGACCTGCTTTGTCGAATTTTACGCAACCTTCCTGTGAAATACATCACACATTCTGTCAAGCCCCGGCGTTGTACCCCTCCTTCTTCCGACAAATCTCATTCTGAATTGCCGCCATATTGCCGGGCAAACTCATTAAAATCACACAAATTAACCACTCCGTCGGAAGATATGTCCCCGACCGGATTTGCCGTGTCTGTTTCCCTCTGCATCCAGTGCTCCAACATAGTCCTGAGATCTTCGGCATCCACATTACCATCCCCATTCAGATCGGCGGTGGCATGGGAAACCAGAAGTATCCGGAAGGCGGCGTCCATATCCAACAGGCCATATCCGGAATCATAATCCGGTCCCTCCTGTCCGATATCCCATGCGGTTTGAACAAGGGCAGACCGAATCTCCGCCGGGGTCGCGCAGGGAAATGCGCTGCAAAGCACTGCCGCGGCGCCGCTGACATGGGCGGCGGCATACGATGTGCCGGTCGCATAGGTGTGGGAGGTGGTAAAAATTCCTCCCAGCGTCAGATCGCTGGTCAGAATTTCCCTGCCGGGAGCGGCCAGCAATGGGAAAAGACTTCCGTCACGACTTGATGGTCCCCTGCTGCTGAAGGAGGGAACCGATATTGCCGGATCCACGGCGCCGACCGAAAGCACATCGCTGTAATTGGCCGGGCTCAGATCCGATCCCGGCGCCGGTCCCGAATTTCCCGCGGCAAAGACCAGAATCATCCCGGCAGCGTTTAGAAGCGCAATATCCTCCTCGAATTCGGCACCATATTCTCCGGGACGGTCTGTCAGCCCCCAGGAATTGTTCACGATATCCGGCTGGTCGGGCGTATTGGGATCTCCGTCCGGATCCAGGAGCCATTGCAGGGCGCGATGGATCTTCCCCAGATCGGTGGAAGGATTCTGTCGAAAAATCCGAGCGGAAATCCAGGCGCTTCGAGGGGCTACGCCGATTGGGATCCCCAGGATTTCAGTGCCGCATAGTATCCCCATCGTCTGGGTTCCATGCCCCATAGTGTCCGTCGGTTGTTCCGATTCGTCAAAAGTATCAAACCAGCTATTGTCGCCGCCGCGCCAGGAATCCCGTAGAGCGGGATGATCCACATCGACGCCGGAATCCAGCGAAGCAACAACGATCCCCTGTCCCCTATACCCCCGACGCCAAAGCCACTGGGTGCCGATGCCGTCCAGATTCCAGCTTCCGGAAGAGGAGGGCTGAGATGGGAGCAGCGTAAAAGAAACCTGTTTGTTTTCCGTGATCTGAGCCACATCCCGGCTTTGCTGAAGCATTTCGACAAGGTCCACGGGAATCGTCGCCAGAATGGCGTTAATATGCCACAACTCGCTTGCCTGACTGTCGAATTGCCGAATCCAGCGAAGCAGGGCTTGCCGTTGGTAGCGCCCGTTCATTTTCAGATCCCCAACCAGTCGATTTCTCGTTGGGGATCTGCGAATCCCGGACTCAGGCACAGAACGTTTTTTCAGGGCGTAACGCTGCGATAAACGAATAATAACGGAAACTTTTTGACCGACCGGACCGGTTTGCATGACCGGCTCCAGGGGAGGATAGAGCGCCGTTCTGTTCGCTTTGGCCGCCCAAACCGATATGTTCATACAAAGAACGATTGCTACAAGAAAATAATTTCGTTCATACTTCATTTGTGCTATTGCACCACCACATCTTCAATTTCTGTATCCCCCATCACGACAGTAACCTTCTTTCCGTGCTGAATAAACCGGCCCGGATTGGCAAACAGGATAAAATAGGTTCGATCTTTACGAGGAGTGCCTGAATTCTGTTGTAACGATCCTACCTTTGGAGGTTTTGGCACAATCAGACGAGCGCCTGTCTCCGGATCCACGAGATAATTTGTGATCCCTTTTCCAAAGAGCACATTCGCTTTGTCGGGATCGGTCACATGGAAACGGAAATCCAGCATGTATCCGGCTGCCGACAGATACAGTCCTTTGACTTCAATGCCCAGGTCCTTTGAATCCGCAGGCTGACTTTCGGCCTCTATGGTATTCGATTCCGATTCTATGAAATTGGATGCCGTAGGCGATTGGCAGCCTTGCAACAACAATAACAAAATTACGATGCAACCCATCCACCGGCGAACTCGGCACGATAGTAAAAAATCGGGATCTTTGTCTATTGCTTGTCTTGTATTCGTGACTACATACATGAGTATGCCTTTCTCATGGTCTTCTATCAATTTCTTACTTTTTCCGAGATGCGACAGCCTGCATCGGATGATGCAGGCATGTCGCACGCTCTTGGAGGGGAAGAAAACTTCAACAATTCCGTTTTCAATCGTTTTTTCCCCTTAGACGCTTTATTTACACTCATTCAAGTAACTGTCCCTGAAAATCGCCAGGTCTTTGAGATCCACTCGACGATCTCCATTGAGATCTGCCGCACAATCACGACAATTGCGATGTCCATATTCCTCGGTCATAATCCGGACATCGGCCTCATCGGTCCGGCCGTCTCCATTCAGATCAGCTGGACAGGTTGCTGATGTCGCCATGGACAAAAGGCCTGCACCCGCCAAAGGAGCGGGCGGCGGGACCTCGTATACCTGAATATTGGAAAAGACGCTTTCGGCCGTCGGAACGGCGATGTCATGATCGTTGACGAAGAACAGGTTTACAAAGCTGCCGGTGTAATACTGGCCGACAGGAATCACATAGTGTTTTGGAGTCTCACCGGCATAGTTTCGAAAAGCGTTATTGCCGAAGTTTTGGGTACCGTACAACTGAAAAACACGGCTGATCGTGATGGAGTTATCCGTATCAAATCCGATCCCGTGAATTTCCCCTTGTGCGGAACTCTGGAAATCGAATTCCAAGACGGTGTTGGCGGTGATCGCATAGTTAAACGGCACTTTTTTCCAAGCGTTACCGATAATCCGCAGTGTCGCTCCGGCATCTTCGACAGTCGTTGTTGAGACGACGTCATCTGCTCCGGCATAGGATTCTATCGCATACGTCGTTCCATTGACCACTAATCCGTTTGTGACCGGCTCTTCATAGACCATCACATTTCGGAAGAAGCTTTCCCCGGTCGGAGCGGCCACATCGTGATCGTTAATAAAGAACATTTGCGGCATATTGCCGACATAGAAATGGCCTACAGGAATCACATAATGCTTCCAGCCGTCGGCGGAATTGTAATTATGGTAATTCTGCAATCCCCAATTCTGTGTACCGAACACCTGGAAGGTTCGATTGGTGCTGATCGAATTGTTTTCATCAAATCCAATTCCATGGATCTCGCCCTGGGCGGTGCTCATGAAATCGAACTCAATGACTGTCTGATAGGTAACGTTGTACGCGAAGAGTATTCGCTTCCATGCATTGCCCACCATATGCAGCGTTACTCCACCGTCTTCCACCGTCGTTGTCGATACCCGGTCGTCACTCCCATACGATATGATAGAGTAATCGTTGAAGTCGATGATTCCGGCTTTCTGCACGGAAACATCCACCGTGGAAGAGACGATCTGGTCTCCATCCGAGACTTCCACAGTGATCGTGACTACCTGCATAGCGCCGTCCAGTACCAGCGGCGTATAGATGGGATTGGCCAGGGTTGGATCATCTACGCTACCCATCCCCGCCGGCACGATCCAGTTGTAGGCCAGGGCCGAAGGTCCGGCATCCGGATCCACGGCGTCGACTGCCAATTGACTGGTCTGATCGTCATAGATGAAATCAGGCGTCGCGGTAACCGAATTGATCACAGGAGCCAGGTTGACCGGGGCATCATAGACCGCTATTGTTACACTCCCCGAGACGACATCCAGACCATCGGATACCTCTACATTCAGGACATAG
>JAFGGE010000043.1 GCA_016930745.1 Sedimentisphaerales bacterium | reverse complement strand
GGTGATCGTTTTCCACTGCTTCCACTGCGAATCGGCCAGCCCTTCATGGCCGGGATGTTTTGTGGAAGCGCATACATCCCCCGGATAGGAACCGTCATGTTCCAGAAGATCGAAGCCTGTCTTTTCAAAAAAATTGTACAGCTTCCGGAAATACTCCTGCCCCCATTCGCTGCCGATGCAGGGGCTGTTTCCAAACGCGGCGAAACCGCCTGGCCTGCCGGTCTCCGGGTTGACAACGTCGTGCTCGTCGCTGATCCGCCGAGAGGCCAGAAGCGAATAACCGCCGATCTCGATCCCTTTGTTGTGGGCATAATCGACCAACTCCCTGATCTGTGCGATATATTCGGGATTGTCATTCTCGATGTTGAAACCGCTGCCGAAGGTCAGGATGATCATCTCGAAGCCCGTTTCGGCGCATTGGTCGATCCCATTTCGCACCGCCTCCGGCCCGGCGCTGCGGACATGCATCATGATCGGATTTTCCGTAACCCAGGGAGCGATGGCGCGCATCATGCGCCGCACGGCCAGACCTTTGCGCTCCTGTTCGCTGCTGTCGTGGATCAGCAGATAGGTGTGGAAGGTTTCGAAGTGTTTTCCCGGCTGGACTTCGACATCGGGACCAATCGGAGGTTTTGTCACCAGAAGGCAGGGGGTTTTCAGAAGGTAGTTGACCTGTGTCGTATACTCCGGATCGGGCTGCCAGAAGACGGCCTTGTTGGCCCCCTCCGAATCCATACCGAGAAAGGCATACTCCGTTTCGACATGGATGTTCGGATACTCCCACCCCTTGGGGCTTTCGACGGAAGATTCATATTCCACGACCGCCAGCACTTCGTTGGAAAATTCGTTGATCCGAATCGATCGATCGGAATAATTCCGAACCGTCATCCATTTGGCGATAAGAGGGACGCCGTCATACAATTCATAATGGATCGAAACCAGGACGTCCTTCATATAGGCCATCCTGCCCACCGGCTCGGCCGGCGTTTCAGAAGGCAATCGATATTCCATTCGCAGGGAGACCCCCGGCGGCGGCCAGGGCAGATCGGCGCTGTATCGCTTCCGTTTCCATTCGAATCGTTTTTCTGTCTTCCCTGTTTCCAAGCCGGCCAATCGAAATGCCTTTGGATCCGCCTGTATCCGGTCCAGCCATTCGGGCAGGAGATAAGCGTAATTGGGCTGGCCTTTGAGCCCGCCTACCTCATACTCCACACCGTCGATCGTAACCATCGCCTCGGGTTTGACACCACGAATGATGGACTCGCCAGTCATATGATTTTCAAAGGCTGTCGTTGCTCCATTGGGAGAAATACGGAATGTCCGGGTAATCAGGCCGTTGCTCAAGGCGATTTCATTCTCTTTACTGGTTCGATGTACTTGTGCCTTGTAAGCGGAAGCATCGAGCAACCAGTCTTTCTCCACCGACCAGGATTGTCCGTCCGGCAGCAGGGGCAGAGACCGGATATCTTCTTTGGAGAAATCCTTCGTTGCGGCAGTGTCTGCAAAGGCACAACCGGCCTGAAAAATTCCCAGTAAAAGAAGGGATAGAACAATATACGGACGGTATTTCATGGCCCATCACTCCTGTCTCAAATGGACTGGAATAAACAAAAGCGTCTAAGCAAACAAAGCTTCGACAAATTCATCCGGATCGAATTCGGCAATATCTTCCGGCTTTTCGCCCAGGCCGACAAATTTAACGGGGATATCCAGCATGTCCTTGATCGCGATGACGATGCCTCCGCGGGCGGTGCCGTCCAGCTTGGACAGGAAGATGCCCGTTACATCAATCGCCTCGGTAAAGACCTTGGCCTGCTGGATCGCATTCTGCCCGGTGGTGCCGTCGACGACCAGGATCACCTCATGCGGAGCGCCCGGAATCTTCTTGGCGGCTACGTTGCGAATCTTGGTCAGCTCGTCCATCAGATGTTTCTGGGTATGCAGGCGTCCGGCCGTATCCAGGATCACAAAATCGACATTTCGCGCTACGGCCGCCTCGCAGGCATCGTACGCGACAGCGCCGGGATCGGACCCCATCTGATGCTTGACGATCTGGACGCCCGTCCGCTCGGCCCAGATGCTGAGTTGTTCGACGGCGGCGGCACGGAAGGTATCACAGGCCGCGACGATCACTTTTTTCCCGTTTTGGCTGAGCGTATAGCCCAGTTTGGCGATGCTGGTAGTCTTGCCCGATCCGTTGATGCCGGCCACGAGGATCACCGTCGGTCCGGATTCGGCGAGCTTTAACGTGCGGTTATGATCCGGCCAGTAGCTTTTCATTTTGGCCTTTAAAAACGGTATGACATCGTCGGTCCTGGCGATTTCACGCGATTTATACGCCTGGCGCAGGTCCTGAATCAGCCGCTCGGTCGTCTCGACGCCGATATCGTCGCTGATCAGGGTCGCTTCCAGCTCTTCCAGAAGGTCATCGTCAATCGCACGGCCCAGCGTCAGGATCGAGGACAGGCCGGAGGCGATTTTTTTCCGCGTCTTTCCCAGACGGTCTTTAAGATACTGAACGGTCTTACTGAATATTCCCATATAGACTCCATCACAGACTTTATTAGCCATTCAGTATTACGGATACCCTCCCCAATTGCAAGACACAGGGCAGTATTTCCCATAAGCATTCTTGCGGGATAAACGACGATAACGGAGGCTCAGATGCAAAGATAAATTGATCTTATTGGCTTTTTTACGCTTTCTCTGAAGACTCTAACCCGAGTCAGGAATTATCATTAGTTCCCCAGTCTGTCTGGCCGGTTGCCTCGACCTTGACCAGGCCGTAGCACAGCCAATGACGGACATGGAAATTGACGAGTCTGTTTCCCCCGGTCGAGATGCCGCACGGCTGCCAGGGAAATGCGATCCCGCGATGCCGTACGATCGGCGCGCCCGTTTTTGCGTCATCCACTTCCCGGACCTCCCAACGGAAGAAGCCGCCGATGACAATCAAAGCCAGGACCAGACCAACGGTTTTCTTTCTGTGCCACAGATACCCAAAAAAACGTTTCATACATCATTACTCCAAAACCCGGCTGTTTCCCCCTCCTCACAGTCGCCGGTCTGGCATGATTATATCAGGAATTTTGGCATGGTAATGCTCCCTGGATCGGAAAAACTTGCTTTTTCCGGAAAAATCCGCATAATGAAAGTAAAGCGTTCTTTGTTTCAGGACAAAATCGATTTTGTTGTGGAGGCGAGCCATGGCAACTCCGTTCAATCGTCGCACGTTCATGCAGCAGACCCTGCTTTCCTCGGCCGGGGCACTGGCCGTTCCCATGGCCGCCTCGGCGGCCCAGGTCAAGGTGACGCCGACCCTGATCGAAAAGGATGTCTTCGGCTCAAAGGCCTCCCTGCCGACGGGAACCATCGGAAAATTGAAGGTCAGCCGGCTTCTGTTGGGTGGCAACCTGCTGACCCATTTTACCCACAGTCGCGATTTACAGTATGTCTACAGCCTGGCGGCCAGGTATAACACCCCGGAAAAAATCCTCGAAACCCTGGCCATCGCCGAAGAGCACGGCATCAACACCCTGGTCATTCACACCGTTCCATGGGCCCTGGACGTGCTCCAGCAGCACAGAAAACGCGGAGGCAGGATGCAGTGGATCATCTGCTCGACCGCCGAGGTGGATGACAAGATGGAGGCGTACAAACGCAGCGTGCAGGAAATGATCGATATGGGCGTCGATGCGATCTACGTCTGGGGTGTCCGCGCCGATGCCCTGGCGTCGCAGGGCCGGGTGGACCTGATCGCCCGTGCGGTCGAGGCGGCAAAACAGCAGGGCGTGCCGTCCGGCGTGGGGGCGCATGATATCAACGTGATTATCCAGAGCGAACAGAACCAGGTAAACGCCGATTTCTATATTAAAACCCTGCACCATCACAAGTACCCGACCGGCCCGCGTCCGGAAGAAATCAGGGATGCCATCGCGGAGATCCCCGGTTATTGGTGCAATGATCCGGCGATGGTGATCGATGTGATGAAAGACGTCGCGCGGCCATGGATCGCGTTTAAGGTGATGGCCGCCGGGGCGATTCCGCCGGCCGACGCCTTCCGCTACGCCTTTGTCAACGGGGCCGATCATGTGCTGGCGGGCATGTTCGATTTTGAGATCGCCCAGGATGTGCAGATCGCCAATCAGACATTGGCCGGCGTAAGCCGTCCCCGCCCCTGGTACAGCTAATTTTTTCAAAAAATCTAAAAAAATCGTATTCTCCGATAAAAATCATTTCTGCAAAACTGCCGTAAGGCGATTTCGGTGTTTTTTCGCTCCAAACTCAATTATGAAGCTTCTGTTAATAATTCATACTGTCAGTATCGTCGATGGCGATGGAGGCGAAAAACAAGCCATTTCAAGCCTGTCATACAAAAAAAAGAAATTCAAGAAAAAATAAAGCAAGGGACGATCTGCACGAGGTTGAACCCTGGGGGTATGGCTTATGGAAACATGGATGTTCGTAATGTGTTGGCTGGGATGGGTCATTGTGGACCTGCCGAGCCTGCTGCCGGAAACGGCAAAACGAATTGTAAGGACGATAGGCAGAACGGGGATTCGAAAGAGTATACCGATCCATGTAATGACGAGGGAGCGTCCTCCTCCCGCCTGCCGCGTAGGGAAATGCGTGTGAACGGGAGAGAGTAAAAAAAGGATTTGACAACATCGGAAGGGTCGCGGGCATGGATGTTCGCGGCCCTTCTATTTGCGCATCATTTTACTCCGCTTGCTATGAGGGATGCTCTTGCCGGCGTTACAAACCCTGCGTTTTCGATCCTGTCTCTGCATGGCCGTTTTTTCAACCACCGTAATCCCCTCCAGAAGCGCCCGCGCCTTGGTCAGCGTCTCTTCATATTCGGCCGCCGGATCGGAATCGGCTACAATCCCGCCGCCGGTTTGAACATACGCTGTCTGATTCTTGATGAAGATCGTTCGAATGGCGATATTCAGGCAGAGGGAACGGTCCAGTCCAATCCATCCGATACTGCCGGTATATACGCCCCGACGTGTCGGCTCCAGAGTCTCAATGAGTTCCATCGCGCGAATCTTCGGCGCCCCGGTGATCGAACCGCCGGGAAACGTCGCTTTGAGAATGTCACACAGCCACGTATCTGAATGAATGCATGCCAATTCTCCCTCGATCGTCGCAAGGGCATGAAATACCGTAGGATATTCTTCAATCGTTCGAGGCTTCATCACGCGGCGCGTTCCGGGAACACAGATACGGGCCAGGTCGTTGCGTTCCAGGTCGACGATCATGTTCAATTCCGCCTGTTCCTTTTCGCTCTCGACCAGATCCCGAAAATTGACACAGTTGATTTTCTCGGCATCAGGACCACTATCATAGCGACGTCGGGTACCCTTGATCGGCCGGGTGGTTATCCTGCCGTGGCGGACCGACAGGAACAATTCAGGGGAGGCGCTGACAATAACCAGTTTATCGGCATGGAGAAACGCCGAGAATGGGCTGGGATTGTATCGATTCTGCCAATCGAACAGATCGATCGGCAAAGCGGAAAAGGGACAGGAAAAACGCTGGGAAAAATTGATCTGGTAGATATCGCCGTCGTATATGTGCTGCTGAATGTGGTCTATGGAACGAAAGTAATCCGAGGCTGTCATATTGCATGGGAAGTTTTCGAAGGTATCATTGGTATCCTTCCGTCGTTCATGATCGTAAAAAGAAAGGGAGGTTTTACTTTCCGCCCCTTTTATCAGAGTGGTAAGCTCCTTGAGTTTTTCTGTTGCCGAAACCGAATCATCAGAAAGTTCCAATGCAACGAGCCAGTAGATTTTATCGTTATGATCGTACGCGATAATCCGGTCATAAAAAGCCAGTCGAATCAAAGGAGTCCGCAAATCGTCGTCGGCCAACGGCGCTATCGGTTCGATGGCCCGGCCGAGATCATAACTGAAAAAACCGATCCAGCCGCCTACAAACGGGCATGGAAAATCCATATCGTCTCGGAGCGAACGATATCGGTTTATGTGTCGATGCAGTTTGGTAAAAGGATTCGTCTCCTCCAGACCGCATTCGAAGACCTCGCGCGGACGCACTCCCCAGATCGTCCAGCCGTTCATCCATCCCGAAGTATCATTACCGCCGAGAATTACGGCCCCCTGCTGTTCGGCAACCGCATGGGAAAGAGCCGACAAAGTTACTGAAGCCGAAATTTTTCGCTGACGCGGCGTACAGAGTATCGCCTCCGGCTGGTGGAAAGGTGCCATCATCCCTTCCTCATCTTTCCATTCCAATTACGCCGGTGGATCGAAAAAAATCGATCGCCTTGGTGACGGATCGAAACACCTTCGTCGCCGTTTGTGTCACAAAGATCGATGGATCGCTTGGCGCGGTCCAGATCACATACACATCCTTGCCCGCCTCATGGGCGTGCTGCAGCTCCCGCTCGACGCCGCTGGAGATCGCCGCCCGCCCGTCTTCCAGGGCGGGAATATAACTGAGGATCCAGTCCGCCTGATCGATGAGGGCGAAGTCGCGGGCGTAGATCTGGCTGTTGATGTCCGTTTCGATCTGCAGGATTTCATCGATCCCGAACTCAATATCCTGATCCAAAGAGGCCAGCTTGATTTTGTCCTGTCCCTGTTTCATAGCCTCCCGGGCCAGGCAGGGAAGGTATGCCTCTTCCAGGTCGCCCGGATCGAAGCAGATGAACCATTTTTTCATCTGCTCCCGGAATCGTTGAATCTCTGCAATGACAGTCGGAAGATGCATGACATGGGTCATCGGGAAGCTTAAATACGCTTTTTTCCTGTCCGGCTCGAACAGCAGCCGGTAAAACGTCTCGACCGTGCTGGTTTCCGCTCCTCTGGCCAGACAATAGAAGCCGGCATTCTCGTTGATCCCCCGCTGCATCAGCTCGGTAGCAAGCACCTCCTCCTCCCGCCAGACCAGCAGATCCTTGAGGGAATGGCGGATGGAATGTTCCCGAATCAGGCGCACGTGCAGCGGCTCGGCGCTGTCGATCAGGCAAATATACAGGTCGGCCCTGAGCTGCCGCATCTGCCAGAAGTCAAACGCGGGAAATAAGCCATGCCGCCAGCGGAATGTAGCGTGAGTATTGACAATCGTATGCTCGGCCTGCTGTGCTTTGGTGATAATATCCTTCATGACGCTGCGCCGCAGGGAATGCAGCCGCTGCAAGGGGATATCCAGAATCCGCCCCGGTCCGATGTCAGGCGCTTCGGCATACATCATATCTCCCACGCTGCACAATTGCACCGGTTTGCCCCGCCTCCCGGCCAGCGCGCAGACCTCCTGCAAGTAGCGTTTTTTATCGATGCCCACCATGCCGGTCACAACCACAATCATCGTATCAATCCCCTGGTTAAACTCTTAGGAAACAGCCTCAGTATAGACAGCTCGGGCGTTGTGTCCATGAAAAACGACACAATCCAGTTTTGTCAGGTTGACAACGGTTCCGGCGGCGGTATAGTGTTGCCTTTTAAAGGAAAAAGAAATTCCAATCGTATCCATCAGGGAAGGGCCCGGCAATGAAAAGGATAATAACAGCAGTGGTCTTGGTTTACAGCATGGTTATTCTGACCTCTTGCGGCGCCCTGTCGATCCCCCCGAAAAACCACCCCGACTCCAGTCCATGGCAGGATCTCTTTGCCGCCGACCTGAGCAATGCCGTTTTTCCACAAGGGATTTGGACCTTCGATAAAGGGATACTCACCGCCAGCGAGGATCAGGTCATCTGGACCAACCGGGAATACGGCAATGTCATGATCGACCTGGAATTCAAGACCGAAGAAGGCACCAACAGCGGCGTGATTGTCTACTGCACGGATCGGGAAAACTGGATCCCCCACTCCGTCGAGGTCCAGATCGCCGATGATTTCGCCGAGCAGTGGGCCAAGAGCCCAAAGACCTGGCAATGCGGGGCCATTTTCGGTCATCTGGCCGCCTCCCAAAGCGTCGTCAAAAAGCCGGGCCAGTGGAATCGGATGACCGTTACCTGTGTTGATAAGATGATCTACGTCCTGCTCAACGGTGTACCGGTCACGGAAATGAATATGGACCTGTGGACCAGCGCCAAGACCAATCCCGACGGCAGCGAAATTCCCTCCTGGCTGAGCACTCCCTTCGCCGAGCTGCCCACCCGCGGATACATCGGCCTGCAGGGCAAACACGCCGGCGCCCCGATCTATTTCCGGAACGTCAAGATCAAGGAACTGAACTAACTTTCATGGAGTGCAAGAGAAAGCCTAAGAAACAGTTTCTTCTCGTTTCCCGGCTGCTTGCAGCTTCTGAAATGTATCCAGAGCGATCTGATGCCGTCGGATACGCTCCACAACGCTTCTCTTAAGATTGTCGGCTATCATGGATACATCAATCCCATGCTCTATGGCCGTACGAATTTCCCTGGGCAGGGGACGATCCGGCAGAACGCTGTTTTCAGAATATTCAGGCCCGTTTTCCATAGAGACAAGCCTATCATGCCCTCCTATGACAGTTAACCACCCTGCCAATGGCGGCCGCCTAGAGATTTTTAAGACGCTCGGCCTTGTCATGGGCGATCAGGGCGTCCACCAGTTCATCCAGATCCCCCAGGATAATCTTGTCCAGACTGTACAGCGACAGGTTGATCCGATGGTCGGTCAGCCGGTTCTGCGGAAAGTTGTACGTCCGAATCCGCTGGCTTCGGTCTCCGGAACCGATCATGTTTTTGCGCGCGCTGTCGCGTTGGGCGTTAAGCTTGCTTTGGAAATGGTCGTATAGACGGCTTCGCAGGACGCGCCACGCCTTGGCCCGGTTCTTATGCTGGCTTTTTTCGTCCCGCATGCTCACCGTAATCCCGGTGGGAATATGTTCCAGCCGGATGGCCGAGCTGACCTTATTGACGTTCTGCCCTCCCGGCCCTCCGGCCCGACTGACATGCTCGATCACATCGTCCGGATCGATCTGGATATCCACCTCCTCCGGCTCCGGAAGGACCGCCACCGTCGCCGCGGAGGTATGAATCCGACCCTGCGACTCGGTTTCCGGCACCCGCTGGACCCGATGCCCTCCCCCCTCGTAGCCCAGATGGCCCCAGACACCGGGGCCTTTAATGTTCAGGATCGCCTCCCGGAGCCCGCCCATTTCCGTCGGACTGAACGAAAGCACCTCTACCTTCCAACCTTTGCGTTCGGCGTATTTATTGTACATCTGATACAGGTCCCGGGCGAACAGCGAGGCCTCATCGCCCCCGGTCCCGGGCCGAATCTCCACAATAACTGAATCCACCGCGGAATCCTCGGCCATGACCAGCGTGTCCTTGATCTGGTCCATGAGCCGGTCTTTCTGCTCCTGAAGCTGCTGGATTTCCTGGCGGGCCAGTTCCCGAAACTCCTCGTCCGGTTCCGGATCGGCCAGGATCTGTTCGGCATCGGTCAGCCCTGACAGGCACTTGACATACCGGCGGTACTTCTCCACCAGCGGACGCAGTTTTTTCTGCTCTTTGCTGAGCGGGATGATCTTGTTCGGGTCGGCGGAAACGGACGGATCATTGATCTGCCGCTCGATTTCGGCAAACCTGCCCTCCAGTTCCTCCAGCTTGGCCAGCAAGCCATCCTTTGTTTCGCTCATACCTGCATCCTGTCTCTATCTCTGTCCTGTTTGGGTCCTGTATAGACAAAAAAATTGCGCTGCCGATCCATAATTCGGTGGAACTATGTCCAGCAGCGCAAATGGGTTTCGATACGTAGCTACTTTTTGCCTTTTTTCTGGAATGAGTATCCTTCTGTGAACTTCTTCTGGAACCGCTCGATCCGGCCTGCCGTATCCACAAACTTCTGCTTGCCGGTATAGAAAGGATGGCACATTGAGCAGATTTCCGCCACGATTTCCTTGGCGGTGCTTCGGGTCTCAAACGTATTGCCGCAACCGCAGCGGACCTTCACTACCTGGTATTCCGGATGTATATCTTTTTTCATCGTATTGACTCCGTACTCGTCTCTTTCACATATCAAAGCCCGTTATTCTACCGGTTTTTTTTTTCTTTTCAACCCCCCGGCCAATTTTTTTTCTTGCGGTCGGATAGCCCTAAAATACCGCCCTGCCGCCAAACCGAGAAAAGGGTATGCGCAAAGAAAAAGGGCCATTTTTGGGCCCCTTTTCAGGTTTTCTCCCTTCCGGAAGCATATAGAGATATGCACACCGGCCTGTTTTTCCTTTTGTGAATCCCCTCACCGCAATTGCTGATACATACATCCTATAATACACGCCATCTTCGTTCAAGAGAAATCCTGTTGGTTTTTTATTCGGACAAGGAAACTGACAAAAACGAACAGAGTTTTCCCTGTTTGAACGATTAAAATCGCCTTTTTTACCGAAAATAAGGAAGGAAGAATCAGATCAATAAAAAGGGCGTATCGACAGGCAGATTCTGAAATTCCGGGTCCAGCCCCAGATAATCCCCCACGAAGCCGTCCAGACGATCGCGTGTTTTCTTGCTGAGCTGCTTGTTTATCTCCTCGGCTACTGAGCCGGCGATCATCAGCGGCAGGATCGTTCGCTCGATTTTATTGCCCCTACACCTGGCACAAAGCTGATAGCTGTCCAATTCGCTACGTTTTCGACCACTGATAAGACAAGAATCGATCCATTGATCCAGATCCTCCCCTTCGACATTCATGATCTGTTCTATCCTCGCAGTCCAATTGACCTTCTCGGCCAGAAACCGCTCCATGCGCTGTGTAGATTCGATGGATAGCTCACTGCCCAACTGTGCAGCACACGCATCACAGATGGCGTATTCGACAATCACCTCGGTGCCGCGGAACACCTTTTCGATCATGTATTCGGCCTGTTTTTCCAGCAGATCCCGCGTACAGACTATACACTTGCTGAAAGGACCTTCCTCATAGATCGAGTGAAAGATCTTTGGGATCGGAACATAGATGATTCCGTCATGATCCATGATCGGATCCTTCCTGGTCTGCTCCTTCGTAAACCTTATTTGTCACAAAGACGGCGATGGTTTCTATCGTCATCCAGATTGCCAGGAGGAATACCCCGCCCCCGACAACCACCAGCGGCCATTTTTTGGCATGGTAATTGGATTGCAGCTCCAGCACCATGGCCCAACTGGTCAGCACAAGCATGATCACGCACGGAACGGCCGCGATCAGATATTTACATCCGCCCTTTCGCTTGAGATACATGGTCACCACCAGTAAAGCCAGCGCCGCCAGGAGCTGGTTGGTCGTACCGAACAGCGGCCAGAGCCGCTGGGCTCCTTTGCCGCCGGCATTGAAAATCAGATGACCCTGCTCATTGGTATTCGTAAAGGCCAGAAACGCCGCCGTGACAACGGCGATGGTGGTTGCCGTCCAGCGATTGCCCAGGACCGGAATTTTCAGATCTTCCGCCAGTTCACCAACAACATACCGCTGGATTCGCACGGCCGTATCGAGGGTTGTACCGGCAAAGGAGGAGATGAATACGCCCATAATCGCAAAGCCCAGACCTTGCGGGATTCCCAGAGAACCCATCATGTTGGCCGCCCCTACCACGACCGGCTGGAGACTATCGCCCAGTGTTCGTGAGCCAACCCAGGCGCCATACCGGGCATACCACGCCTCATTGCCGGTCAGGCCGTTATAGCCGAGCCCGATTCCCGCCGTGACGCACAGGATCACCAGCACAGCCAGCATTCCCTCAGTCAGCATGGAACCATAGCCGACAAACTGTGCATCCGGCTCGCGGGCGATCTGTTTGGGGCTTGTTCCGCCGGCGACCAGCGAATGAAAGCCGCTGATCGCCCCGCAGGCGATGATTACGAACATCATGGGCACAAGCGGAGGCGCTGAGGCGTCGAGTCGGGTATTTATGGCCGGCGCGCTTAAAGCAAAGCCGTCATGGACAAAGGCGGAAACGGCGACACCCAGCACAAGAAGCGCCATCATGATAAAAAGCTGCCAGGCATTGATATAGTCGCGGGGCTGCAAAAGTGTCGTCACCGGCAGCGTCGAAGCGACCCATGCATAAATCAGCAGGAGAATCGTCCATGTGCCGGTAGAGGGCATCTTGCCCAAATCGGGGATGCTGAACATACCGGGTTTTACATGTTCCAGCCAGGCGCCCAGCCCGACAGCGACATACATCAGCGACACGGCGATAATCGTGGAAACAAGTACATTGGCGTTTTTCTTATAAATCGCATAGCTCAGGCCGATGGCGATGGGAATCTCCAGCCAGATAGCGATGATGCTTTCCGGATACAAAGCGAAGACGCTTGCAATGACCAGGCCAAAGATCGCGATGATGATCAGCAGGGCAAGAAACACAACTATAAAAAAGAGAAACCGTACGCGGGGATTGATATATCGGGCGGCCACTTCGGAAACGCTTTTGCCGTCATTGCGAAGGGAGACGACCAGCGTGCCGAAATCGTGCACAGCGCCCATCAGGATGCTGCCGAAGACCACCCAGAGAATGGCCGGCAGCCAGCCCCAGAGGATCCCGATGGCCGGACCCACGATCGGTCCGGTTCCGGCGATTGAGGTAAAATGGTGCCCGAAGATGATCCCTTTGCGGGTCGGCACATAATCGATCCCGTCCCTGTATTCCTGGCTGGGCACACGGGCATCGGCCCGCAGTCGGAAGATTCGCCGGGCCAGGAATCGCCCATAAGTATGATACGCCAGAATATAGGCCGCCCCGCAGCCCACCATTAGCAGCAATGCTTCCATAACGGCCTCCCTTCAATCGACATTCATTGTCTTGGCAAATCCGCTTTGGCTTCATCGCCCTCTGTTATACCCGTTGTCCGGCGGTTCTGCCAGAAAAAGTTAGTCTAATGTCGGGCACGAAGAAGCAGGCGGATGGGGACCTCTTCCAGACCCAGAAGCTCGCGGAAACGGTTGATCGCGAACCGTTTGAAGGAGTTGTCGAACAGGTCCGGCTGGTTGACAAACAGCAGCAGACTGATCGGCCGCACCGCTACCTGGGTGGCGTAATAAATCTTGGGTTTGCCTCCTTTTTTACTCGCGACGCTGATTCGTTCATTCTGAATCGCTTCGACCGCCTTATTCAGCAGCGGCGTTGGAATTTCCTGCGAGGCCTGTTCATAGACATCGATGGCCAGGTCCAGAACCCGATGCACGTTTTGGCATGTTTTGGCCGCGGTCATTATGATCGGAACATGCCGGAACTGGGGCATCAAATCGTCCAGATACTTACGATAGTCTTCGGCGTCGGCCCGGTTTTCCACAAGGTCCCATTTGTTGATGATCAGGATACATGCCTTGTGATGCTCATTGATCAGGTGGGCCAGCTTCTTGTCGACCTGGGATATTTCCATCGCCGCATCGATCATAAACAGCGCCACATCGGCCCGGCGGATACTCCTGGTGACACGAGTATAGCTGTAAAATTCGATGCTGTCGGCAATACTGCTCTTTTTCCGCACACCTGCCGTGTCGATCAGGAGCAGCCGCTTGCTTTTGTATTCGAACCGCACATCGACAGCGTCTCGTGTCGTGCCCGGTATCTCACTGGTAATCAATCGCGGCTGGCCGACAACGGCATTGATAAATGTACTTTTACCGGCATTGCGTTTTCCCACCACAGCGATTTTGATACTATCCGCTTGAGGCGTCTCCTGCGGCAGATGGTCCAGCCATTCCAGGATCTTTTCCATCAGCAGGGCCTGGTTCAGATTATTAGCGGCCGAGACGCAGAACGCCTCCCCAAAGCCCAGCCGGACAAATTCGCCGGCCTGGGGAAACATTCTGGCCGTGTCCGCTTTGTTGGCAACCAGAATCACCTCCAGGTTCTGCTTGCGTAAAAGCTGGGCGATCTGCACATCCAGCGGCATCACCCCCTCGCGGATATCCACCACAAACAGCACCAAATTGGCCTGTTCAATGGCCTGGCGAATCTGGTTTTCCACATGTTCGGCAAGCTGGTCGCTATCGACGATCCCATAGCCTCCGGTGTCGATTAGCTCGAAAAAACGGCCATTGTGCTCGACAATCGTACTGATCCGGTCTCGCGTCACGCCGGCCGTCGGCTCGACAATACTGATCCATTCGCCGGCCAGCGCGTTCAAAAGACTGCTTTTGCCCACATTGGGCCTACCTACAATCGTAACTATCGGAAGCGCCAAAAGAGACTCCTGCCAGGATTTCGTATCCAAGATCATATGTAAAACAACGTAGTATACCACCCCAAAGAAAAAAGGGAAGGTCCGGCCTCGTGCCAATCGGGTTTAAGGCCCGGTTTATAATCCCAGACGGTGCTGTTTGAGCTGCTTATCCATGGCCCTGGCATGTCCGACATACCTGTCCAGTTCCGCCCAGAAGGCCTTACTGTGGTTTTTGATCCGGGTGTGCAGCAGTTCATGCAGGAGGACATAATCGGTCAGGTCGGGCCGGAGTTTGACCAGATTTACATTCAGGCTGATATTGTTCTGTGCCGAGCAGCTCCCCCAGCGGGTCTTCTGATTGCGTACAAAGACCCGGTTATAGAGGAATCCATGCTGTCGGGCCAGTTCCTCCAGCCGAAGCACCAGTCTTTGTCTGGCTACCGTCGCCGGCACCTTTGGCTGGTGATTTACAGTGGAGACGTGTTCGGCTTCCACCTGTCGGGCATACGCCAGATTTTTCTGCACCCAAACGATATGTTTTTGCAGGTACTCCGTCGCCTTGCGGAAAGAGATTCGCGGCGGGAAGGCGACCCGAACCGGCCGGAACGGTCGGATTGAGATAGAAAGACGTTTGGCCCGCCGGGAGGGGGCAAAAATCACCGCTCCAACCGGGGGATAGTCCAGGGTAACGGTTTGCGGTTTTGAGCTGATTTTCGTGGTCTTCTTGGCTCTAGGATAAACGTGATTTAAAATCTTCATAGGTGAACCGCCGCTGCAAAGTATAGGTATCCGTATCCGGCTCGTAGAGGACGATGTCGGGCAGGTTGATGCCGTTAAACATAGTATTCTTGACCATGGTATAATGGGCCATATCCGTAAAGACCAGCGAGTCGCCGACCTGGAGCGGTTCGTCAAAGGAATAGTCTCCGATCACATCTCCCGCCAGGCAGGTCGGGCCGGCCAGACGATAGGTATGCTTTTTGACGCCCGGCTGGTCCGCCCCGACAATCACAGGTCGATAGGGCATCTCCAGCACATCGGGCATATGGGCCGAGGCCGAGGTATCCAGGATGGCGATATCCATGGCATTGTGAACGATATCCAGAACCGACGCGATCAGAAAACCCGTGTTCAGGGCGATCGCTTCCCCCGGCTCCAGATACACCTGCACATCATGCCTGTCGGCAAAATCGGTAATCAGCCGACAAAGAAGATCAATATCATAGTCCGGACGCGTGATATGGTGGCCTCCGCCGAAATTGGCCCATTTCATCCCATCGAAATATCGGCCGAACTGCTTCTCAACGGCGACAAGGGTCCGCTCAAGGGAGTCGGAGTTCAGCTCGCAGAGGGTGTGAAAATGCAGGCCTGTGATCCCCTCCAGGTCATCGGGCCGAAACTGCTCAATCGGGATCCCCAGCCGGGAACCGGGAGAACAGGGGTCATAAATGGCCGTCTTAACCTCCGAATGCATGGGATTGATCCGCAGGCCGCACTCGATGGAGCGGCCGGCCCCGGCGATCCAATCCCGGAACTGCCGCCATTGCGTGAAGGAATTGAATACGATGTGATCGACGATCCGCAGATATTCATCCATCTCATCCTGTCGATAGGCCGGGGCGCACAGGTGCACTTCGCCGGGAAAATACTCCCGCCCGAGATGCGCCTCGTGCAGGGCGCTGACCGACGTGCCGCAAAGATATCGGCTGCACAAGCCGAACGTGCTCCATGCGGCATATCCCTTCAGGGCCAGCAGGATTTTGCAGCCGGTTCGTTTCTGCACATCCCCCAGGAGCTCCAAATTGCTGCGCAACAGGCCCAGATCGATCAGATAACAGGGCGTGCACAGACGATCTATGTCGTACCGCCTCACCCGTATCGCCTATTCGGTCTTGCTCTTGGCCGCCTGTGTCTTTCCGCCCTTCGGCCTGGATTTGCCATAGCTGCTGCGGCACCGTTTGCCCTTTTTGGTTCTCATGTCGCCTCTACCCATAGGACTCTTTCCTTATCATAAACGATTTCCAAACTATATACCAAGCCGGATACTATACCGGCCTGAGGCGGGAATTTCAATCCCTGTCCGAAAGGAAACTGGATTCGGTTTACTTTGCCGTTATACTACGGACGATTGAGGCAGCCCGGCAGGAAGTGTCGGGGTATACAGACGACATGCGCAGGTCACGGGAGACGGAAAATGGCGACAGTGCTGATTATTGGAGCCGGCGGGGTGGGCAATGTGGTGGTGCACAAATGTGTGCAGGTACCGGAGGTGTTCGAAACGGTGATTCTGGCCAGCCGGACACATGCCAAATGCGAGGCAATCGCCAAATCCCTGACCCGGCCGATTGAAACCGAACAGGTCGACGCCGATGACCCCAAACAGACCGCCGCCCTGATCCGCAAGTACAAGCCCGATCTGGTCATCAATGTGGCCCTGCCCTACCAGGACCTGGCGATCATGGACGCCTGTCTGGAAACGGGGGTGGATTATTTGGACACGGCCAACTATGAACCCCCGGACAAGGCCAAGTTCGAGTATAAATGGCAGTGGGCCTATCAGGACCGTTATGCCAAAAAAGGCATCATGGC
>JAFGGE010000289.1 GCA_016930745.1 Sedimentisphaerales bacterium | reverse complement strand
TTTCATTAATCTGTCTCCTGAAACCATTATCGTCTCAGGCGACAAATCCACCTTAATCACGCGCCCAGTTTTTGGGGAGTATTATACACCACTCTGACTGCTGGGACGTACTCTGGCGGAATAGGCGATCCTAACGATCCTTTCCAGATTACTACAGCCGAAGATTGGTTAGAGCTTATTACAACATCCACTGATTGGGATAAACATTTTGTACTCATTAATGATCTTGATCTTCAGGGAGTTTCTCTTTTTCCAGTTGGTGACTATTTTCAAAGGTATGTTGGAATCTTTGAAGGCAATGGACACACTATCCGAAATGGAGTAATTCACCGACAACAAAATGATTATGTAGGATTGTTTGGATATATAGGTTCAGGAGGTCATATACGGAATCTCAAATTACAAAACTTTGATGTTCTTGGCAAGAAACGTGTCGGTGGATTAGTTGGTGTAAATTATGAAGGTGAAATAATTACATGTAGTGGTTCAGGTAATGTAACAGGTGAAAGTATTGTTGGTGGTTTGATAGGAGAAAATTATAAAGGAACCGTTTTTACTTGTTCTTCTGAACTTACGGTAACGGGTGCCAGATATCTCGGTGGTTTAGTAGGGATGAATGCTGGAAAAATTGAACGCAGTTTTGCTGTGGGAGGAATAAATGGGACAGAAGTATCTGATTATGTCGGCGGTCTAGCCGGGACAAACCAAGGTGACAAAGGTAATATTAATAACTGTTATGCCACTGGAACAGTACGTGGGGGCGTAGAGGTTGGAGGTTTAGTGGGGGGGGTTACGTCGGCAACAATTAAGAACTGTTATAGTACTGGCAGTGTAACAGGCGGTTTACGCGTGGGGGGCTTAGTGGGATGGTACTATAAACAAATAACTATTGCCTGTTTCTCAGATAAGCAAACTACAGGGCAAGATTCCAGTCGTGGTGGCGGAATCAGTCTTACAACCGCACAGATGCAGACGTTGAGCACATATACCAATGCCGGGTGGGATTTTGTGGGGGAAGATACCAACGGGACCGAGGACATCTGGCGGATGTGCGCCGTTGGGATGGATTATCCACGGCTAGCGTGGGAGTTCTCGCGACGTGGTGACCTGACCTGTCCGGATGGGGTGATGCTGGAAGACCTGCTCTACCTTGCCGACCGCTGGCAGGGAATGACGCCGATGATCGTCGGTGCTGCCGATGCCGATGGGGATGGGAAGGTTACATTCTCCGATTTTGCCATCCTGAGTAAGAATTGGCTCAATAGTCCTGCGCCGTAACATGCCCACGCCAGCGTGGGCATGGCACCTTATTTTGGACTCCCTGTCCTGTACTTCCCGTCTTCTTTGTCCTTCCTTACACCTGCTTCAAGCCTCGCTCCAGGTCGGCGATGATGTCCTCCACATCCTCCAGGCCGACGGCCAGGCGAAACAGCGTATCGGTGATTCCCAGGTCGTACCGTTCCTTGCGCGAATAGTTATAATAGCTGACCATCGCCGGATGGGTGATCAGCGTCTCGACGCCGCCAAAGCTCGGCCCGATATAGCACAGCTTAAGGGCATCAAGAAACCGCTTGGCCCCGGCCAGCGTGCCTTTGGTAGTGAAGGTCACCACCCCCCCGCCGCCGGCCATCTGCTCGGTGGCCACCTTGTAATGCGGATGGCTTTCCAGAAACGGATAATACACCCGTTTGATCTTCGGATGCCCTTCCAGGTGCCGCGCCACGGCAAGGGCCGTTTCGTTCTGGTGCGCAATCCGCAGGGCGAAGGTCTTGAGGCCCCGCAGAAGCAGATAACAGCAGTGCGGATCGATCGTGCCGCCCATGGACTTGTGCAGGTTGCGGATCTTGTCCACCAGGTCGGACCGCCCCAGCACCACCCCGGCCAGGATGTCGTTATGCCCGGCCAGGTACTTGGTGCAGCTTTGAAGAACCAGGTCCATCCCGAACTCCAAAGGTCGCTGGTTGTACGGCGTGGCAAACGTGCTGTCGATCAGGGTCAAAACCCCGTGCCGTTCGGCGATCCTGCTGATCTTATAGAGGTCGAAGATGTTCAGATAGGGATTGGTCGGCGATTCGGAAAAGATAAACCGGGTATTCGGACGGATCGCCTTTTCCAGGGCGTCATAGTCGCCGAAACCGACGATCGTGCAATCAATCGAAAACTGTTTCAGGTACGACCGGCAGAACTCCAGCGTCTTTTTGTAGCTGTCGTCGGTGATCACGATATGGTCGCCGCTTTGCACCAGCGACAGGATCGTCGTCGTGATCGCGCTCATGCCGGACGAGAAGACCACGCAGTCCTGGGCCCCTTCCAGATCGGCCAGCCGCTGTTCGGCAATGGTTGCAGTCGGATTGCCGTACCGGCCGTATTCATAATGGCCCTTGCCGGAACGCGTGTAATCTTCGATCTCTTTGCTGTCCTTGAAGGTAAACGTCGAGGTCTGGATAATCGGTGTAGTCAGCGAATCGGCAAACTTGCGTCGGTCTTCCCCGGCGTGGATGGCCCGGGTCGACATGGAGACCTTCGGCTTGTCGGTCTTACGCCGTTTCGGTGACAATTTTGCCATACTTTATTCCTTTCCCAGGCCGGACCTGCGGTTCCTGTCCACAATATTCCGCTGTCATTTGCCGTTTATGTATCAAAATCCCACTCGAACAGCAAGACTTTTCTCCGCTTGGGATTCTCTGTCTCTGCCCTGAAATAATGGAATAAATCCTTGACTCCTATACCGAGAAAGATAGAATAATGAGGATTGAAGGCATGGAAGCCCTTAATAAGGCGGAACGGCCATTCGGAGGTAAGGGTGTGGCAAATTCAAGTCCTCAAATGAGACCAAATGCATCGCTGGTCTGTGCCGGATGCATTTCCAGGAAATTTCCTTTCCGGTATTTTCATTCCCTAACGTACCGGCACGAAACGAATTGTATTAATCTTATAGAAATTCATGTTTGTAAGGAGAAGGAAATGTGCAGATCTGTCTCTCTCGTCATGCTGGCGCTCGGTTTTTTCGCCGGAACCGCTCTGGCAGGAACCATTTTAACGGACGCCCAATGGCTCTCGGCGACCCGGCATGCTCAGGTAACATCGATTACCGATCTGGCAGGCGATCCCGGCCTGCGCATTGAAGTGACCAAAACAGACGGCACCGGTATCTCGATTCTTCAACTGGACTTGGGAGGAGCTGATTTGTCGGCCAATGGCGACACGTTTGTGGTGGAGCTTGAGAATCCGACCGACACAGGCTTCAACATCAATGCGTTTGGACAAAGCGGAAACTGGGCATGGACCCAGGACTGGGCATGGCTGGGGGCCGGACAAACCCGTATCTACACGGTTACCTTGTCGGATCCGACCTCCGTCAACCGTCTGGGATTTCAGCTTCACGCCGATGCGGGCAACTATACCATTAATATCCGAGGAGGCGTCGTCGATTTTTCCCCTTCCGACCCCAATCCCGCCGACGGGGCCAGGTTGGGCGTCCTGATCGGAGGCAATCGGTTGCAGTGGGCAAATCACAGTTCGGCATACCCGGAAACCGGAGATGATATTCTCTGTGATGTCTATATCGGAACCGATCCGAACGCCTTGCTGAGCGATCCGCTTGTGATATTCGAGGATGTGTCCAACACAGTGACCGTTGAACTAACAGAGGGACTGCGCTATTACTGGACTGTGCACGCCTTTGAACCCGATGGATCGGGCGGATTCATTCTCTATGAAGGGCCAATCTGGCAATTGGACGCGGTGAAGCGTTTTCCGAATACACGTTACCAGGCGGAAGATGGAACGATTGTCGCCGGAGATACTGCCCCGGAACGACGTAACGACGCGGCCGCCAGCGGCGGGAAAATCATCTGGACCAACTGGAGTGGAACGGATCGCGGATTTTTCTTCTGGAATGTAATGGCTCCGGCGGCCGGTAGCTACGAAATGACAGTTCACTATGCGATCAGCGGAACCAGTGAACGGGGTGATAAAATCCAGATTAACGATGTATCCGCCAGCGATACCATGTTCCCCGGAACCGATGGTGTTTATAGTGATTTAGTGGTGCCCATCACTCTCGAAAAAGGATTCAACTCGATTTCCATCGTGACAAGCTGGGGAGGCATTTCTTACGATTATTTCGAGATCAACATGGATGATCTGACCGCCACCCATCCTGATCCGGCCATCGATGAGGTGGTACTGGTTGGTGACAACTCCGTAAGCTGGAAAAAGCACAGCCTGTTTGATCCGGATCAAGCCTCGGATGTGTTTTGCGATGTGTACCTGGGATCTACCGAGCCAAATTTGGCGGCTCCGGATTACGACCTGCCCATGGTTGCTTCGGGTACGGCAGCAAGCTCTGTTCCCGTTACGCTGGAATGGGGAAACACATATTACTGGGTGGTCGACAGTCTGGTCCCGGTAGATACCAACGATGTTCTTTTCAAAGGCTTCGTCTGGACCTTTACGACGGTGGATCCGGCGCCGGTCATCGAACTCGATGCGTCCAAAACCGCCAAACGAACCGTGCCTGTTCGAATGGAGCCGGTTGTCACTGACCTGGGAAAACCAGGGCTTAGTTATGCATGGACCCTCGAAGAAGGAGCCCCGGCCGGGGTCACGATCGAAAGCATATGTGACGATCCGACGGCATTGGATCCCGCGTTTCTATTTGATGTCACAGGAACCTACCATCTGACCTTGACTGTTACCGATGAATCCGGCAATGCCCCATCGGCAACTATTGAGGTCCACGTCGTTGAATATTTCCGTTCCCTGCGTCTGGAAGCCGAGGATGCTACGATTATCGTCGGTGACACCTCCCCTGAAATCCGCCTCGACGACAATACCAGCGACAATCGAATCGTCTGGTCCACCTGGACGGGTACGGACCGCGGCTCGATCGTATTTGATGTTATCGCCCCCCAGGCGGGGGTGTATGATATGACCATCCGCTATCGCGTGGACGGCGCAGGAGCGCGCGGGGACAAGATTCGCGTCAACGGCGAACCGGTATCGGCTCCCGATACCATGTTCCCTCCGACCGGCGGTCTGTACGAAGATTACACATATGAAAGCGTAGCTCTTAATGAGGGGCTCAATACAATAGAATTCGACACCTCCTGGGGCGGGATCTGGTATGATTACATCGAGTTTTTCGATATTGCAGCGCCCCGACAAGCCTATGAGCCCAATCCCGAAGACTGGAGTCAGGCGCCCGCCACGCTGACCGAACTGAGCTGGCGCATTGATCCGAACAGTCCCAGCAGCGTCCTTTCCAGCGAGGTATACATCGGCATCAACGAACCGAATGATCTCATGCCGGACTACGGGATGACCCGGATCACAGCCGACACTTCCATGTCCCTGACGCTGACGGAAACTCTGGCAGAAAATACAACCTATTATTGGCTGGTGGAATATACCGACAGCGAACGGCCCGGCGAGGTCTTCCGGAGCAGAACATGGCAGTTTACTGCTTTACCCCCCTGCGAGTTTTTCGCCCTGATCGGCGATCTGGACACGGATTGCGATGTGGATATCGAAGATTTGCGAATTTTGGCCGGGGCATGGCTCGCAGAAGAGGGATATGTATTGCTCGATCTGGCGGACCTGGCCGCTCACTGGAAACTCTGTATCGATCCGGTTACCGGTGAACCTGCGCCTTGCCCTTAAATAAGAATCTGAGTGATAGAAAATCAGATTAAAGTAATGAAAACTAAATGAGAAAAAAGGTCTGATGGAAGTTACTCCTGTCAGACCTTTTTTCATTCTGGTGAATCGCTCAGGATTGGAAACACTGCGCATGAAAAAGATAATGACTTGCTTGTTAGTCCTTTTGGGATGGGGATTATCATGTTCCGTCTCGGCAGAATCAGTAGCGATTTACAATCTTGGTCAAAGCAGCGATGTCGTCGGACAATATGAAAAATTTGAAATTACATTGGAAGCAACACAGACTTACGAAAATCCGTTTGATCTGGACTTGATTGAGATGACAGTTATATTTCATCAGCCGGACGGCAGTAATACGACTGTACCTTGCTTTTTTTATAGAGAATATGAAGTTTCCGGCTCCAATCCCGAAGAGTATATCCATCCCGGACCGCCACTATGGAAAGCCCGTTTCGCTCCTGAATTGATTGGAGATTATTCCTTTTCCATTTCTGTGACTGATTCGGCAGGATCAGTCCTATTGTCTCCCGCCGGAACATTTCGCTGCGTTCCCAGTGATTCCAGAGGCAAGATAGGTTTTGATGTACGGGATGTAACCCGGCTAGCTTATCAGGAGGGTTCTCCCCGTATAAACATAGGCCATAATGTATGCTGGCTCACAGGCGGTATAGCCACATGGCAGGAGTACTTCGACGCGATGAACGCCGCCGGAGAGAACTGGACACGGATATGGATGTGTCCCTTCGGCGGGCAGGGAGGAGTCATCCTGGAATATCCAGAGAATCATTCCAGCGGCTATTTTGACGGTCCCGGCAGACTCAGCATGCAGATTGCACAGCGTCTCGACCGCATTATCGAATTGGCCGAACAAAACGGAATTGCCATCCAGTTGGTTCTCCAATACCACGGGGCTTTCAGTTCTACCGTTGACTCCAACTGGAGCAGTAATCCCTACAACGAGGCAACGGGAGGCTTTCTGACCGATCCAGCCCAATTCTTTACAGATACCGAAGCACGACGAATGACACGCAATAAATATCGATACATCATCGCACGCTGGGGGTATTCACCGGCGATTCTGGCCTGGGAATTATGGAATGAAGTGCAGTTCACCGACGGCTGGAAAACCAATCCTTCCGCCGTGGTCACCTGGCATCAGGAAATGGCCGACTTTATCCATGGGACCGATCCGTTCGATCACCTTGTTACTACAAGCAGCGATACATCCGGATTCGAGAATATCTGGACGATTCCAACCATCGACCTGGTCCAGCTTCACCATTATCATGGATCGGTAATTCCAGCCTTTGTGGACGCCGCCGAACGTCTGAGTCGATACGGCAAACCTGTCCTCATGGGGGAATTCGGGGCCGGTTCTGTCGGCAATGTCAACCCGGCTGAAGTGCACCCCGAGGAGCTTCCCGAACCCTATCGCAGCCAGATCTATGACGCTTTGGTGCTGCATAACGGGATTTGGGCGGCGTTTCATGCCAACAGCAGCGGGCATCTCTGGTGGTGGGACTCCTATATTCACAAGCTTGATCTATACAATCATTTTTTGCCGTTGGCAATCTACGCTGCCGGCGAAGACCCCGCCGCACATGGTCTTACTACAGCGCCCCAGGTTATCCAGGGGGAGCAATCTGTCCGAGCCACTCCCGGATTGACCGATTTTTGGGCGGTATCCGCACAAACCGAATTTATCCTTACAGGCAATGATTTTCCTGGCGTTGAGAATCTTTCCCAATGGCTTCATGGTCAGTGGAAATCCGATTATCGCTCCAATCCGAGTTTTCAATTGACCATGAACACGCCGGGCTTTCTGGTCATTCATGTGGTCAAGGTATCGGATTATGGATCCAACAGCCTGCGGATACGCATAGACGGCGATCAGGTCTTTTCTTCAACCTACACGAACGGCTCCTCCAACTTTCAGATTCGTGTTCCCCTCTCGGCCGGGCAACAGACGGTAAAAATCGAAAATACCGGTCAGGACTGGTTTCATATCGCCGGTTACGAGTTCGCCCCTGAACATGAAAGCATGCTGGATTCGATCGGATTGGCCGGGCCACACCGAGCTTATCTATGGATTTATGACAAGGGGAGCCAATTCGGACAGGCCAGCAACGGTACATTTGAGAATGAAACCATTCGATTGGAAGGCCTGGAAGACGGCGAATACGATGTCCATGTATACAATACACGCTCCCCTGGCGGCTTGATTCATACCGAAAGGATCTTTTCCGAAAATGGCGAATTAACGTGCACTCTCCCGGCATTTGAACGGGATATCGCTCTCAAAATTCTGCCCGT
>JAFGGE010000288.1 GCA_016930745.1 Sedimentisphaerales bacterium | reverse complement strand
CCCCTCAAGAGCCTGACGGACATGATCAAGGGCAAGCAGGGGCGTTTCCGCGAAAACCTGCTGGGCAAGCGAGTCGATTATTCGGCCCGATCGGTCATTGTGGTCGGTCCGCATCTGAAGCTGTATCAGTGCGGTCTGCCTAAAAAGATCGCTTTGGAGCTCTATCAGCCGTTTATCATCCGTAAACTCAAGGATCGCGGACTGGCCGATACGATTAAAAGCGCTAAACGCATGCTCGAACGGCGGGAAGAGCATGTCTGGGATATCCTCGAGGAAGTCATCCATCAGCATCCGGTGTTGTTAAACCGAGCCCCGACGCTGCACCGCATGGGAATCCAGGCCTTTGAACCGGTGCTGGTCGAAGGCAATGCCATTATGCTGCATCCCCTGGTATGCCAGGGCTTTAACGCCGACTTTGACGGAGACCAGATGGCCGTTCATCTGCCGTTGAGCATCGAGGCGCAGGTCGAAGCTCACACTTTGATTATGTCGACCAACAATATCTTTTCTCCGCAAAGCGGCGCTCCCATGCTGGGGCCGAGCCAGGATATTGTTCTGGGCAATTATTATATTACGGCCATGCGGGATCAGCAGAAAGGCGAGGGGATGCTCTTTCGCGATGCGACCGAGGCGATTACCGCCTGCGAAATGGGCAAGGTGCACATGCATGCCCGCGTGAAGGTTCGCCTGCCGAAGGCCAAGAACGTTCGGGGGCCGCGCGGAGAGCGGAAGGGAAGTCTGATTGAAACCACCCCGGGGCGATGCCTGTTCAATGACATTCTTCCGGACGCCATGCCGTTTTACAATGTCGTCATGGATAAAAAGCAGCTTGGCAAAGTCATTCAGGATTGTCATGAGATCTGCGGCAGCGCCGCGACCATCGATTTGCTGGACAACATCAAGGAACTGGGTTTCAAGCGGGCTACCCTGGCCGGACTCAGCTTCGGATTGATCGATCTTCGTATTCCGCCGCAGAAACAGGCGATTATCGACGCCACACAAAAGCGGATCGACCGCATCATGAAGAATTTTCATGACGGCGTGCTGACGGATGGGGAACGATACAATCAGGTGATCGACGCCTGGACCCATGCCCGCGTGGCGGTGACCGACGCCATGATGGATGCGATGGAAAACGACACCCGAGACGGTCAGCCCTATTTGAATCCGATTTGGGTGATGCGTCACTCCGGCGCCCGCGGCAGCGTCGACCAGATCCAGCAGTTAGCGGGCATGCGCGCCCTCATGGCCAAACCCAGCGGGGAGATCATTGAAACCCCGATCAAGTCCAACTTCCGGGAAGGCCTGAATGTGCTGGAATATTTCAGCTCCACTCACGGCGCCCGAAAGGGACTGGCGGACACGGCCTTGAAAACGGCCGACTCGGGATATTTGACGCGAAAGCTGGCCGATGTGGCCCAAAATGTGATGATTACCGAACAGGATTGCGGAACCCTGCAGGGAATTACCAAAAGCACGGTGTATAAGGGAGAAGCTGTTGATGTGCCTCTGCGGAGTCTGATCATCGGACGGACCGCTCGGGACAATATCCGCAATCCGATTACCGATGAAATGATTGTCCGTGAAAATGAAGTAATCAACTCCGAAGCCGCCGATAAGATCGAGGCGCTGGGGCTGGACGCGATCCGCGTGCGCAGCTCGCTGACCTGCGAGAGTCAAATGGGCATTTGCGCCAAGTGCTATGGTTGGGATTTGAGCACCGGCCAACAGGTCGAAGAAGGAATGGCCGTCGGGATCATTGCCGCGCAGTCCATTGGGGAGCCGGGAACGCAATTGACGATGCGTACCTTCCATACGGGAGGCATTGCTTCGGTGAGCCTGTTGGAGACGGAACAAAAAGCGCCGCGTCCCGGCATTGTCGAGTACCGGGACCTGAACGTGGTGGCCGATCCGGATATCTGGGTGGACCAGGAGGGGAAGGTTTACAGTTCGGACCTGGTTACCGGAGTGGACGATCCTACGAAGAAACGACTGGTCGAATCCAAAGGAATTGTCCTGGCCCGCAATGGAGAGATCGTCCTTTTGGACGCCAAAGGTCGGGAGCTTGAAAAGTTCCGGGTTCCCTATGGGGCTATCATGCAGGTGGAGACCGGCGAGGCGGTCAAGGCCGGGCAGCGATTGTATAGCTGGGATCCGCACCGGATGCCTATCCTGGCGGAGGTGTCGGGCTTTGTGCGTCTTACCGATGTGATCGAAGGCGAGACGATGCGGATTGAGGAGGAACGAAAAGGCCAGAAAGGTCGCCCCGTCGTGATCGAGCATAAGGGAGACAAGCATCCGCAGGTGATTATTGAAGATGCCGACGGAAAAATCCTGGATGTGCACTACCTGCCGGCCAAGGCAAGGATCGAAGTGGATGAAGGACAGGAAGTCAAAGCGGGCAAACTGCTTGCCCGGCTGCCCCGCGGCTCAGGCGGCACGCAGGATATTACCGGCGGTCTTCCTCGCGTCACGGAGATTTTCGAGGCCCGCAAGCCCAAAGAGCCGGCCGCCATGGCCGAAATCAGCGGGATTGTCGAGCTGAAAAGCGATAAGCGGCGCGGGAAAATGACGATCATTGTCCGCAGCGAAAGCGGGATGGAAAAAGAACATCACGTTCCGCGCGACCGGCACTTGAACTTCCATACAGGCGACCGGGTCGAAGCGGGAGACGCCCTGACGGATGGACCTTTGGTGCCGCACGATATCCTCCGCATCAAAGGGGAAGAAGCCCTGCAACGATATCTCCTGCGGGAGATCCAAAATGTGTATCGGGCTCAAAGCGTGAGTATCAGCGATAAACACATCGAAATTATACTGTCGCAGATGATGCGAAAGGTCGAAATCGAGTCGGTCGGAGACAGCCCTTACCTGCCCGGCGAGGTTGTTGATCGTTTGGATTTCCGTCGGGTCAACGAAGAATTGTCGCGGCAGATACGGATTACCGAGCCGGGAGATACAGGGCTGGAAGTGGGCCAGTTGATGACCAAGGAAGAGCTCGAGGCGGCCAATGAGAAGGTGGAAATGCTGGGCGGAACCCCTGCCAAGGGCAAGAAACCGCGTCCCGCCACAGCCAATACGCTATTGTTAGGTATTACCAAAGCTTCTCTGCAGTCGGATAGCTTTATTTCGGCGGCCAGTTTCCAGGAAACAACTAAGGTATTGACGGAAGCCTCCCTTGCCGCTAGAGTGGATGATTTGCTTGGTTTGAAGGAAAACGTAATTCTGGGGCATCTGATTCCCGCAGGAACCGGTTTCAGGCCGCATCTGGAAGTGCGAGTCAAGCATTTGGCCGAGCCGCCGGTGCCCAAACAACTGGAAGAGCTGCGTGAGGCCAAGGAAGCCGAGGCTGCGGCGGATAAAGCGGTCAAGGCGGCTCTGGGATTGGAGTAATGTAAGTCAAAATTTGGACAGGGATAAGTGTTTTAATAGAAAGCAGTAACTAAGAGCACGTTGGGAGAGGTTATGCCGACGATCAATCAATTGGTCCGTAAGGGACGCAGTAAAAAGAGTAAAAAGAGAATCTCCGATATTACGGGGTGTCCGCAAAAACGAGGCGTTTGTCTGATTGTGCGAACGCAGACTCCCAAAAAGCCCAACTCCGCCTTACGGAAGATCGCTCGTGTCCGTTTGACCAACGGCAAAGAAGTGACGGCGTATATTCCGGGGATCGACCATAACCTGCAGGAACACAGTACGGTCATGATCCGCGGAGGTCGTGTCCGCGATCTGCCTGGTGTGCGTTACCATATCATTCGCGGCGTGCTGGACACCGCCGGGACGGCCAATCGAAAGCAGGGCCGCAGTAAATACGGCGCAAAGAAATCATAATGTCGGTCTAATCAGAGACTGAAAAAGGAACTCGAAATGGCAAAACGATTCACGGCATCGGCAAATCAACTTACGCCGGATCCGGTGTACAACAGCAAATTGGTGGCCAAGTTTATCAATTGCCTCATGTGGGAAGGCAAAAAGAACGCCGCGCAAAAAGTATTCTATGAAGCGATGGATATCATCCAGAAACGCGTGAAAGAGACCCAGCCTCTGGAGGTGTTTGAAACGGCGATAGATAACGTGAAACCTATGCTGGAAGTGCGCAGCCGGCGTGTGGGCGGCGCCAGTTATCAGGTGCCGATGCAGGTCCGGCCCAAACGGCAGCAGTCCCTGGCGTTTCGCTGGATTCTGGCCGGGGCTCGGGCCAAAAAGGGCAAGCCCATGGCGACTCGTTTGGCAACGGAATTAATGGATGCCTTCAAAAAAGAAGGGGCGGCCATGACCACGCGCGAGAATGTGCATCGAATGGCCGAGGCCAACAAGGCCTTCGCTCATTTCGCGTGGAAGTAATTTGATTGTACTGCTGCCACGGATGTTCTTCGGAAATCCGTGGCGTTTTTTTACCGATTCGAAATTGTGTTGTTTCTGGGTCTGTTTCTAAGGAAGCCATTCGAAAAACGGCATGGCGAAGTATGGCGCGGGATTTGAATAAAATTCGCAATATCGGCATTATGGCGCATATCGATGCGGGCAAGACCACCGTTTCCGAACGGATCCTGTTCTTTTCGGGCAAGACCTACAAGATCGGAGAAGTGCACGACGGAACCGCCGTAATGGACTTCATGGAAGAGGAGCAGGAACGGGGCATTACCATAACCTCGGCCGCCACTCGCTGTCCCTGGAATGGTTTTTCGATCAATTTGATCGATACGCCGGGTCATGTGGATTTCACGGCGGAAGTAGAACGTTCTCTTCGCGTCCTGGATGGGGCGGTGGCCGTCTTTGACGCCAGCGAGGGGGTCCAGGCCCAGAGCGAAACCGTCTGGCGACAGGGCCGCAAATACGATCTGCCTTGTCTTTGTTTTATCAATAAAATGGATAAAACCGGGGCGGATTTCGAGATGACGGCAAAAAGCATACGAAACAAGCTGTTGGCCAATCCGGCTGTCGTCCAGCTTCCGATCGGGGCCGAAGGGAGTTTTCTTGGCCTGGTGGATTTGGTTCCTATGAAAGCGGCTATTTTCCATCAGGAAGATTTGGGCGCCAGCTTTATCGAGCAGGAGATTCCCGAAGAGATGAGAGAGCAGGCGGAAAAGGCCCGTTTGCAACTGATCGAAAAGGCCGCCGAGTTCGATGAATCGCTGATGGACGCCTTTGTCCACGATGCGCCAATTGAGCCGGAATTGCTCAAACGGGGGATTCGCAAAGGAACGCTGGCCTGTAAGTTGAATCCGGTCCTCGTGGGAGCCGCGTTGCGCAACATAGGGATCCGTCGACTCTTGAATGCGGTTGTGGATTATCTGCCTTCTCCGTTGGATCGACCGGCCGTGAAAGGACATAAACCCGGTAAGAGAGAGCAGGAAATCGAAATCGTCTGCGACCCGGATAAACCCCTGGTGGCCCTGGCTTTTAAGATTACCGGAGACAAGCATGGGGATCTGTATTTTCTGCGGCTTTATCAGGGGCAGTTACGCAAGGGAAGCCGTGTCCTCAACAGCACAAGAGACCGCAAGGAAAATGTAACCCGCATCTTCGAAATGCACGCGAACAGTCGGGAATTGCTGGATTTGGCGCAAGCAGGCGATATTGTCGCCGTGGTAGGGCTCAAGGACACTCTTACCGGAGATACCCTTTGTGATACCAAAAAGCCGGTGGAATTGGAGAGCATAACCTTTCCCGAGGCCGTGGTCAGTATGTCGATTGAACCGCGCAGCAATGCGGATCGTACGAAGCTAGGCGAAGCCCTTACAGTTCTGCGTCGGGAAGATCCTACTTTTGGATGTAAATATGACGAAGAAACGGGGCAAACCCTCATTAGCGGGATGGGAGAGCTGCATCTGGAAATTCTCCAGCATAAACTGATCCGGGATCTGGGTGTGGATATCCGTGTAGGCCGACCCCGCGTTGCCTACAAGGAAGCGATATCGTCCAAAAGCCAGGGGGAGGGCAAGTTCATTAAACAAACCGGAGGAAGGGGACAGTACGGCCATGTGATCGTATCGATAGAGCCGATTTTTGACCAGGACGGGCATTATTCGCGTAAAAATGAGTTTGTCAGCGCCCTCATCGGCGGAACCATTCCGAAGGAGTATGTGCCGGCCGTCGAGCGGGGCGCGATGTCCGGCCT
>JAFGGE010000042.1 GCA_016930745.1 Sedimentisphaerales bacterium | reverse complement strand
TATTCATAACAGACTCCATAAAATTAGTTTACGAAGTCATTATCGGATACACTAAATACGAATATTTAATTTTTACAGAGCACTAGTAGTTTAATCCTTTCAATTCTATAAAGATTTACGACTCTCTGAAAACGGCAAGGATTGTTGTTTTGAGCTTTCCTCAAGGAGATTCATGTATTCGTTCAGGGAAAGAAGTATTCTTCGATTGCTCTACAGGCGCGCCTGACCATGTTCGGACGTCTTTCAAGGTAATTGTTCGCCATACCCTTCACCGCGTGCCCCATTATGAGATTTGTCTCTATCAGCGAACCAGGATTGTCATCAAGTGGAACCGTCTGCGTCGCATCTCGTATGTGCTCAAATTTAACCGCTTCGGGAACACCTGCCCTCTTTCGTTGCCTTGCCCACCATTTACTGATATTCCGTTCCTTCATTGCTAGGTCAGCCTTATTGAGAAACAGATATTCAGAGTCAACGGTTCTCTCTGACAACATATGTTCAATTGCATCAACAGTTCTTTCCCACAACATGGCTACCCGAATAATGCCTGTTTTGGGTCGTGGCATCGCAAGTGTCTTCTCTTTCAGATTAATGTCGGGACAATTACGACCTTCTCCTGCCGTTAGCCGGATGGCCACAACGCCCGACTCCTTCATGCCACAGTTTAAACTGACGAGCATAACCGCTCTGTAAATTCTGTCATTGGTGCTGTCAAGCATTGCACGAAAATGTTCTTTAGTGATGGGGACGGGGTTCACGGCGGGAGTTTCGGCATATGTGAAAGCTCTCATGTAATCCCTAATTATTCGAAGATGTTCCTTGTCGGAGGTGCTTCTGATTTTATCGAAACAGTATCCAAATACTGCCTTGACGAGATCGAATCGATTGTTCACGGAAGAGGAGGACCATTTGTTATTCTCCTTTTGAGAATAGACCCAATCCTCGTAGGCTTCAATCATCAAGGGAGTTATCTGAGAGACCATTTTGATATTCAACACTTTGACGAATTCCCGCCAGAATCGAAGACCATCACGTTTGTAGTCCCGTGATAATGGCTTTCGCCGTTTTTCGAAGAACATCTGTTGTAACTGCATAAGGGTAATCGACTTGTCATCCTTGTAGGTTCCGTCCAGTCGAATCGGAAGATTGAGCTGCTTGCGAGCTTCTGTTATATCCTTGAGTATCAGCTCGCGAGCTTTTGCCCAAATGAAGGTTTCTGGAATCGTCACCATAGGCTCAGTCGTTACTCCCGATGACCTCTTGCCGGCTCGGATTTGCAAATTATGCTTTGTGATACGCTGCTTAAATGCTTCTTCCGATTCGTCATCTTGTTTAAACAAATCGGCAGGCAACCTCATTTGGATGAGTCGGCCCGTCTCCTTCTTTGCAATTGGGAGGTGCTTTGCCCCTTTCCTCTTCTCTTCCCACTGACGAAACAGGAAAATCGCCTCCAGACGATCAGAGCTAAACCGTTCTTTCTTAACTCCTTCGCTCTTGAAATGCGTGTTGAAATAAACGTTATTTTTCGTGTCATAGGACAGACCCACAACTGGACGTCCCTCATCGTCTAGAACGTATTTGGGGGGTCTCCCTCTATGTTGCTTTTTGCTCATTTCGATATCTCCGAACACCATGAATTAACACAGGGAAATGATATCCAGAACAGACAAAAAGACAAGGAATAAATCTTGGAATAAAACTTTTTGGGGCAAAACAGAAATCTTAAGTTATTATTTTATAAGTACTTAAGATGACTCGGGGAGACAGGATTTGAACCTGCGACCTCTGCGTCCCGAACGCAGCGCTCTAGCCAAGCTGAGCTACTCCCCGGTACTTAAAACCCTTATTATATCTGTCTTTCTGATGCGATGCAAGCTTATAATACACTGATTGCGTCCATATCATAGACGACCTGAACCGCCGGGCGCAGGGGGGCATACCGGCGAAGCGTCGACAGTAACCGTCCCATAATATGAGGATCCGGGGCCTGCAGAATGATCTGCATGCGATGCTGGCCATGGATTCGGCTTATGGTCGCCGGCATGGGGCCCCGAATCCGGATATCCAGGCCCGCGGAGGCAATGATCTCCTCGATGCGTCGGGCCATTTCCCGGCAGGCGGCTTCGAGACGGTCGAATTTGGCGTCGCGAAGATGTACAATGGCCAGCCGCCAGAAAGGCGGCAGACGGCAGCTTCGACGGTGGGCAAGCTCGGCTTCGACAAAATCCGGGTAATCGTATTTCATGGCATATCGAATGGCCGGCTGGTCCGGCAGAAACGTCTGCACGATAACCGAACCGGATTTTTCGGATCGACCCGCCCGACCGGCTACCTGGCTGATAAGCTGAAAAGTCCGCTCGTTGGAACGAAAGTCCGGAATGGACAGCGCGGTGTCGGCGCTGACAATGCCGACCAGCGTCACATTGGGAAAATGCAGCCCCTTGGCCAGAATCTGCGTCCCGGCAAGGATATCTATCCGCCCGGCCGCGAAATCCTCCAGGATTTCATAGTATTTCTCCGCCCCGCCGGTTTCCATCGCGTCGCTGTCAATCCGCAATACGCGGGCATCCGGAATTTTCTGCTGCAGCTCTTCGGTCAACCGCTGCGAACCTAATCCGATCATGGCCATGACGCCTCCGCACAAGGGGCATTGCTGCGGCACCAGCGTTTTGCTGAGGCAGTAATGGCAGATGGCGTACCCGCTGGACATATGTCTGCCCATGATCGTGTCTGTTTTTTCGGATCCGACGCGTCGCTTGTGAAACGTCAGGGTCACATCACAATGACGGCAACGCAGGCTATGGCGGCAGTTGGGACAAAACACGAAATTGCTGTAGCCGCGCCGATTCAGCAGTAAAATGATCTGTTCCCGCCGCGCCAGGGTTTCTCGGATGGCCTGTTCCAATTCCTCGCTGATCAATCGGACGGCCCTCTCCCCACGAATCTGATACGTCATATCAATCAGCTTCATTGCGGGCATGGGAAGATCCATCACGCGTTTGGGCAATTCCAGTAGCTGGTAATGGCCCAGGCTTCGTGCATTGTACAGGCTCTCCAGAGAAGGAGTCGCCGATCCGAGAAGGCAATGAGCCCCGGCAAGCTGGGCCCGCTTGATGGCAACATCGCGGCCATGATAGCGGGGCACGGTATCCTGCTTATAACCCGGTTCGTGCTCTTCATCGACAACCACCAGGCCCAGATCCCGGACCGGGGCAAAGACGGCCGAACGGGCTCCGATGACGACATCGGCCCGGCCGTCTCGGATGGTTTGCCACTGAGCGTTTCGCTGGGCCGCGGTCAATCGGCTATGCATAACCGCTATTCGGTCAAATCGACGGCTGAAACGGTGGATCGTCTGTGTCGTTAAGGTGATCTCAGGCAGTAAGACAATCGCCTGCTTATTCAATGCCAACACCTGTTCGATAGCGCGGATGTAGACCTCGGTCTTTCCGCTGTCGGTGACACCGTGCAGCAGGGAAGCGCCAAAACGAGCGGCTTTCAGCTTTTTTCCAATCGCTTCCAGGGCATGTTTCTGATCCGGATTGAGCACAACTTCGTTCGATTCACGCCGCAGGCCTTCCGGTATGACCGGCAATGACCGAATGACCTCCCTCTGGGTGATCGCGATAATCTGTTTTTGATGCAAATGCTTCAGGGGCACGTCGGTACATTCGGCCTCCGAAAGCAATTGTGTCTTGTCGATGGCGTGATCGGCATCCAACGCAGCGCGATCCTTTAAAAGTTGAACCAGTCGTTGTTGCTTTGCGCTGGTCAACAGGTCGCTGTCCGAATTGCCGGTCCAGGTCAGGTATACGCGTTTTTCTTTCGTGACGCCGATGCCTTTTTTGACCGCGGCGGGCACCATGGCCGCGAGCACCTGACCCAACGGGCAGACATAATACTCGCCGATCCACCGGGCCAGTTCCATCAATTGGCCGTCCAGCAGCGGTTTGTCGTCAAGAACCCTGTTCACTGTTTTTAACCGGAATCGTTTACTCTTGACCGCCTCATTTTCGTTCAAAATCCCGACACAGAACGCCTTGACATGTTTGTTGTTTTTACCAAAGGGAACTTCCACCCGCTGCCCCGCCTCGATCGGCCACAGTCCCGCCGGCACAAGATAGTCGAAGCAACTATCGGCTCCGGAGTCCAACGCGACACGAATCACATGCAGATCGGCATAGTCGCCTGCGGGCTCTTTCATTTCGAACAGGGTTTTTGTGGGATCCGTTGACATGTTTTATCCAAAACCTATTGTAAAGGAGCGATCTGCGTGACAACCATGGCATGATCGGAATAGATATTTCGACGATGTTCGGTCCGGATCGGAACCAATTTGGGAGACAGCCATATATGATCCAGAGCCAATATCGGCGCATACCCCGGCCACGTCGTGATCCAACCGTTTCCGGTTTCTTCAAATGCATGACGAAAGGAGTGGCGGAATTCCCCGAAGAATACAGAGGTGTGAGGCGTGTTAAAATCCCCGGCCAGGATTAAAGGATTAGATTGTTCCGACGCCAGGCGAAAGAGTTTCTCGAATCCGGGTCTGCGCGAACGAATCGGATTGCTGTCGAGGTCGACCGGAATGACTACGATAGGCCCGGCCGGCGTATCCAACTCACAGACTCCCGCATGAGCGCCGGGAAGAAGCTTGCGCGATTGCACGGCTTTGATTGGAAACCGGGACAGCACCGTGATCCCCCATTCCATGACGGCGGTATGATATCCGGGGAAATTGCTCTGCCAGAATTCCATCGGAAGGCTTTCGTCCACCCCGGACTCGACCAGGACGACAATATCGGCATCGGCGGCCAATAGACTCGGCACAAAGGCGGTCTCCGTCTGGGCCGGGCGGGCGATATTCCATAACACGACAGTCCATGCATCTTCCCGCAGCGGCCGAGGGTTCGTGGAAACATAATCCGTTCGTATCCATAAAAAGAAAGCTGCCGGCAGCAGCAATCCGGCCAGAAAAGCCAAACGCCCGCGTCGTAAAAGGAGAAATCCGGCCAATGCCAAACCATCCAGCAGCATTATCCCCGCCGGCGATAGGCCGTAAAACAAAAAGGCTGTCGCAGGAAAACGGTCTTTAATCGTTATATGAAGAAGCAGACCGATGATGACTAATCCCAAACATGATGGAGCTAGCCATAAAGAGAATCTCTTTCGTATTCGTCTTTTAATGAACATGAATAATCGACTCTTTTATAAAGAAACCAGATTTAATGGAATATTTATTAAAAACCGACTTGTTCGGGCATCAAATATGTTTCCAGCAAAATAATTCCCCCGGAAATCAACAGGAGGATGATAAGTCCTACACATATCCCCACCATTAACCATGCCCATCCAATATTAATGCCATTCCTTTTGGCGATTTGGTGATATTGAAATGTTCCAACAATACCTTTATAGGCCCAATACAGAAATACTCCCGAAAGAATAAAACTGAGCGATCCTCTCTGTAAACCAGAAAGTACTCCTTCTACAAAAATCAGACAGAGCAGAATAGCACATAATCGACTTTTTCTGGAAATACCATAGGCAAGCATAAAACACAATGCGGCAATTACAAAGGATCCTAAACCTTCCTGGTAAGAGGCGGCCAAGCTGACAATTCCACCCACAATTCCCAGAATTCCTGCAATCATGCCTGCTGCAAAAGCCACTGAGATGTTCTTTTCTGCAACAGCGAACATATTGGCATTTTGAAACCTATTACCAATTTGTACACCTGCCACATCGCCAAGTTTATTAACATCAAGTACTTCTTCGGACGGATTGGGTTCTTGAGTTTCCGGGCTAGGTTCAAACGGTCGTTCTTCTGGATTATACGTATTGGTCATTCCTTCCTTTCCTTTTTAGGAACCCGGAATCCTTTAAAATCAATTCGAGTACAGACCGTCCTCACGTCTCTCTTGAGATTTCAAATTCACTTCCGTATTCTCAAGACAGTCGATTCCGACTCTTTCAATGAGCGTTTTAATATAGTCCAAGTGCGGACAGGGCGGGGCGTGGTAGTTGTCTTTGGTCATGCAGGAGGAAAGCTGGACGACGATTTTGTCTTTTTCGATATTTTCCTTTTTTTTAAGGCTTCGTTTGAGCAGGGTAAGCTTGCGATGCACTGCTCGGCCGCAGCAGCCGCTGCACGTCATATAGATCACACGATAGGCCTTGTCCTTCGGATACTCGGCGAAACCGCCCGTCCGTTCATGAAAGGCTTTTTCGCAGAGATATCCGGGACAACGCTGTTTGACAATGTCGCATTGAATGACCACTACATACTCTTTTTCAGTCAGATCCACCATAGAGCGCCCATTTTATGCAAATAACGGAGCCAGTTTATTTCGCTGATCTTTGTCTACCGCATCGGGATTGGTCCATACCGCCATTTCCAGGCTCTTTCGACAGGAACAGGTATCCGAACAGAGTTTGTGGTCGCTTTGCAGAACGGCCGTAATCAGGCCGATGGCATTGGCGGTCGCCTCGTTCAGGTTGCCGAGGATTTCCGCAAGCAGGTCATGCTTGTCCTTTCCGGCCGGATGGGGGCGCCAGGCGTCGTAATCGCTCACCAGGGCGATCAGCGCATAACACATTTGGGCCTCCCTCGCCAATTTGGCCTCCGGCAGGGCGGTCATGCCGATGACATCGCCGCCCCACTTCTGATGCATCAGCGATTCAGCCCGGCTGGAAAATTGCGGCCCTTCCATGCAGACATAGGTGCCATTCTCATGGATGGCGTTTTTTGTTTGTGAAGCTACCTCCAGAATCGTTCGCTGCAAACGAGGGCAGCACGGCTGGTCGAATTCGCAATGGACTGCTCCCATCGCATCAAAAAACGAATTTTGGCGACGGAATGTCTTATCGATGAACTGATCGACAATCACCAGTTGTTTAGGCTGGATTTCATCTCGAAGCGAGCCGACGGCGCCGCCGGCCAGTACTGTGGTGACCCCAAGCTTTTTCAGGGCAAAGATATTGGCGGCATAGGGCACCCGGCCGGGATGGAGGGTATGCCCCTGGCCATGGCGGGCCAAAAAGGCGATTTTCCGGTTGCCCAGCGTGCCGATCGTAACGGGGGTACTTGGGGCGCCGAAAGGCGTATCCACTTCATGCCTCTGAATATCCGTAATGTGCTCTAAAAGGGCGTCTCCCAGGCCCGTTCCGCCAATGATTCCTATCCGTTCTTGTGTCATTGTTACAATCCTGGTTCCTGTTTTTGGCCTTATTTTAGCGGTTTGAACGCCGGTTTGCACGAAGCAAATAGTCTATAAGAAAGGACGATTTTCAGGATAGTTCTTCTTTGCTCGCCAGACAGCACACTCCCCCGGCCAGAAGAATCATACCCACTCCTTGCAGGATCGTTACCGTCTCCCGGAGCGTCATAAAAGCCAGCACGGCGGCAAAGAAGGGCGTCGTCAACTCCAGGGCCGAAACTTGGGCGGCCTTGAGCCGCTTGAGCCCCTCATAATAAAGGATCGTTCCAATCCCCACGACAAGACCTACAAAAACCTGATACCGATTGACGGCAGGAAAACCTTCCCGAACAAAAACCGCCAATGGCAAGACAATCGCCGCGATGCCGTATCGATACAACGACAAAACGCCTGCCGGCAGGTCTCGCAGATATTTTCGTGCGGCAATGGTCGTAGTAGCCCAGGCGATCGTGGCAATCAGAACCAAAGCGTCTCCCAGCGTCCCCAATCGCATATCCTGAAGATTACTCCATGTCCGTGTAGAGACAAGCAGGCCCGAGACGATCATGATCAGAATGCCCAAAACATCATAGCGGCAAAGCCGCTCCTCGCGAAACACAAACCAGGCGATCAGGATAATAAACACTGGCTGCATGTGTCCGATCAGCACCGCGTTCACGACCGGGTAATCCGGAAGCGAAATCGCATACAGATACACCAGATCGGCCAGAACCGTGGCAACCAGCGCGATATAAACAATAGCAGGCCATTGACGACGAGTCGCTCCGAGCCGGCTTCGTGACAAAAAAATATACATCCATGCCAGGGGGACGACCGTCAGAGCACGTACAGCTGAAGTTGCCAAGGCGTCCGAATTGGCATAGGCCAACCTGGCCAGAATCGGCTCTGCCGCCCACATGAGAGAGGCGGCCATAATCGATAAGACTCCCTTTGTTTTTATGCTCATGGAGGACCTTATTTTCGAAGAATTACGGCCTTGTTGCCTCTGGGAAGCGCCAGGTTCTTCTGCCAAATGTCAGATCCTTTTTCACGGGAGCGGGAGAATCCATATTCGATTCCGCCGGCATGAGTAATGACTTCAAATCGCCGCTCTATCTTGCGCTGCTCATACCGCCCGGTAATCGTGGCGTGATACCAGCGGTAGGGGAATTCATGCTCCTTGAACCATGGATCGATAGCGGTGATATCGACATTGTGCGCGTTGGATAGATCGGCTCCGGTCACTTTCAGCGTCACATCGCGGGTATAATAATGCTCGCAGAACGCCTTGCCGTTCGATCGGCCCAGCAGACTTTCCTCCCAAAACGACGGAACATACGCATCCAGAAACGTAACATGAATCGTCGCATCGGTCGTCTTATCGAGTTCCAGCGCCGCGGCACTCACAGTCCAGGCCCCGGCCGAATGTCCGATCAGGTGGACATGTCGCACATCCGGCAGGAGACGGCCAATCGCCTGCGCCAGTTTGGGCCCGGCGATATCGCGCCCGTAACGGGCCGCATCGACCGGATTGACCACGGCGGCCCCCCGCTTCCAGTCAAAGACGCAACACGTCCATTCATTGGGATCGGTATGCCGCAGAAGGTCTTTGGCCATCTCCATCGGCCAGTCATCGGCGCCTTTGTCGATCCAGCCGTGCGTTACAACCACCACTTTATCACAGGTTTCAGGAAGTTTCACATCCTCTTCGACAATCACAGCGGCCCTCCGGGCTGTCGAGGGTCCCAGAACCATATACTGCGCAAAAAACCGGCCCGGGTCCGTGATCAAGAGCGTACCAGATTCATTCCGGGCGATTCGGACCGTCCGTTCCAAGTCTTGGCTCCGACCGATCTTATGCAGAAACTCTATCGCTCCTTCGCGAAAATCTCCCTCCGAAAGCTGGGACGAGGCACAGCCGCACAGCCGCCAAAGGCTAAACGTAAAAAGTATTATTCCCCAATAGAACTGACGGTTCATACCGGCACACCGTCGCGGATCAGGAGTCTGAATTCGGCCACAATACCCTGTAGCTCTTTTTCGCCAGTAGAACCCATCAGACAAATCTGAATCCAGTTGCGACGCCGTAAATAACCGCTTCCATAACTGATCATAAAGCCCTTGTGTTTGAGATGTTCTCCGACTTGGCCTGAATCCAGGGCCGGTTCCAAGCAAAACGTCAGGACTGCCGGATTACTCAACGACTCCTCCACAAGCGGCGGCAAACCGATATCCGTCATCTGTTGACGAATCCACCGGGAATGATGCCGTATGTTCTGCATTCGATGCTCCAGGTCCAGTTCCTGAAGGGCCTGATGCAGGGCGGCAACGAGATTGCTGCAAATGGTAAAAGGCACTCCATCCGAGGAAACATAATGACTCAAATCCAGGCAGGCCGGCAAAGAAGAGCCCCCCGGGCTCCATGAATCGCCGCAGAAAACCATCGACAGCCCCGAATAACAACACAACCCTTTGCCGCTGACGCCGGAAGCCAGATAGACATCCTGCAGATCAACCGGAGCGGTTCCTATGGAACTGACACAGTCCGTACACAGCCGGACGTGTCGTTTCCGACAAATCCTTTTTAGCTTGGCCAAATCATTGATCATCCCCGTGGACGTCTCGCAATGCACGGTCCAGATCCAGCCGATTTCCGGCCGGCCTTCCAGGATTTGTTCCGCTTGAGCCAGGTCGAACGGTTGTCCCCATTCGAGGGCAAGCGTTTCAAACGAAAGGCCCCATCGGCGTCCATGGTCGGCCAGCCGTTCGCTGAATTCGCCGTTAGTCAGGATCAGTCCGCGCTCCGGAAGAAGAGACAACTGTCCCGCGACCACATCATTGGCCAGAGTGCCCGAACCCATAAAGAGACCAACATCCCTTGCGCCGGTCAGATCGCAGAGCATCGTCCGGGTTTTTCGATGAAGAGCAATACATTCGGGCCATCGATGGGAATACGTGGAGCGGACAAAGACATCTCTGACGGTGTTCGATACTTCTATCGGGCCCGGCATCAGAAAGATCGGTTTGCCCCGGCTAATCGGAGTCGTGACATCCACAATCGGTCGGCGAACCCGGGCGTACTGATCGGCCGTCAGATACATCGGCTGAAATCGGGCCCCCGCATGGCCGACAATGGGTCCGAATGGGACAAAACCAAGATGGCGATAGAGTTTTTGCTGTTCCAGCACGCCGGAAATAACCGCCGTATCATACCCTCTGGAAAGCATATATTGGCCGGCTTCATACAACAGGCGCCGCAGCAGCTCCCGATGGCGAACGGACTTGCGTAAGGCCAGCAGCCGAACCTCGCAAATGGACCGTGCTGCAGGCAGGTACGAATCCAGGTCATCCACCTTCTGATCCAGGGAAAAGGGACGCTGATCGCGAAGCGCCAGCATGCCCAGAAGTTCCTGGCCCCGCAGGCAGATAAAATAAGTATTTTGTTCATGGAACTTGTCAATCAGACGCTTGTCGCGGTTGCTTTGATGCTGAGGGATTTCTTTGACAAAGGTTTCATAATTCAGCCGGTGAATCTGTTCGAATTCCCACGGCTCGGTCGCCTGCTTGAAGATATACTCTTGGCCCATTTCTACCTCCCGGATTCATCTTCCGTGCAAGCCGGTATCTTTGAGATGGAAGCATTTTTTACTCGTCCAATTCCACCATGCTCTGTTCTCTGACCTGAAAGGCCAGTTGTTTCAATTTCATCAAATCCAGCTTTCCACTACCCAAAATAGGAATTTTTCCCACAGGTAAATAATTATCCCGTCTCGGTTTACACAGGTTGGGCAGATTGGCCGCGACAACCGCCTTGTGCATTTCATCGGGATCGGCCAGTTCGGGAACGTACAATACAACCAGCTCTTCTCCTTTGGTCGGGTGGGGCAAAGAGGTAACCGCGACGGCCAGCTCCGAAGAAGAATGAACCGTCGAATGGCAGATTTCTTCCAGCGCCAGGTGCGGCACCATCTCCCCGCCGATCTTGCTGAACCGGGAAAGGCGGTCGGTTATGGTAATAAAACCGTCCTCATCAATGGCGGCAACATCCCCCGTATTGTACCAGCCCTCCTTTATGGCCTGCGCTGTTTTGTCCGGATCGTTCAAATACCCCTTCATCACATTGGGACCCCTGATCAGCAGCAGGCCGGGCATATCCGGCCCCATATCCCGCCCGGTTTCCGGATCGACGATCCGGGCGGCGACACCGGGAATCGGATGGCCGACCGTTCCTTCCTTGGTGCCGATTTGGATAACCCCGCCCAATTCCACGTCCGGCAGATTCAACGATACGATCGGCGACAGCTCCGTCGTGCCGTATCCTTCCAGCGGACGGATACCGAATCGTTCTTCGAAGGCGTCCGCCAGTCGTTTTTTCAATTTCTCGGCGCCGGTGACCACCATGCGAATCGTTGCAAAATCTTCTCGATCAGCCCGACGAATATAGGTCAGCAAAAAGGTCGGCGCCGCAATCAGGAGCGTAGAACGATTCTCCCCTATGCTTTGGGCGACGGCTTTGCCGTCGAGCGGATTGGGAATATAGCTGACCGAGGCCCCCGTGGTCAGAGCCAGCCAGATGCCGACGGTGTATCCAAAGGAATGAAAGAAGGGAAGGATGCCCACTAAATCATCCTGTGGAAATACACGAAATACCTCCAGAGCACATTTCACGTTGGACAGAATATTGTGATGCGTCAGCATCACGCCTTTGGGGATGCCCGTGCTGCCGGAAGAAAAGATGATCGTTGCCACATCATCCGGATTAAACGACCGACAATGCGCCAGCCATCGGGCCGGCAGGAAACGGGCCTTAAGCCACGCCCTCCGTTTGGCGCGGCTGTCGATGGCATCCAGAATGTCCTCGATAAAAACCAGGCCCGGCATCGCATCGTCAAGAGCGGCCTTTTCCAGAAATTGCCGGGACGAAATGATCTGTCGGATATTGCATTGATCGATCGCAAATTTACGTGCTTCGGCCGAGGCGGCATAGCTCAGATTGACAGATGTTTTTTTACAAAGCGTAACGGCAAGATTGACCAGCGTCCCGCCTACGGAAGGCGGTAACAGGATTCCGATATTCTTGTCGTCGGGACAAAGGGTCCGGATATGTTTTGTCAGGGCCACAGTAGCCGTCAGGGCTCGTCCGTACGTAAGCGATTTGCCTGTGACATCGCTGATGCATTTGTCGAACCAATGCTTACGGGCCGTACGAATAAAACGTTCTCCCAGAGATTCTTTTTTCTGTTTGAGCGAGTCATAATAATCGCAGGATAACTCGATCACCTTCTGACGAATTTCAAAGGGGCTGGTTTCAGGACCAAGCGGCCTGCCGAAGTGGATCCCCACCGGATAGGGAAACTTGCGTGGCAGTGTGCTCATCAGCCGGCCGGAATACCAACTGAAAAAACTGCCCCAGGCCCCGCCGATGTAGGCCGGGATGATCGGGTAATCGCTGCCCTTTAATATGCGTTGAAAACCGGCCTTGAAGCCCCGCAAGGTGCCCGTTCTAGTGATCGATCCTTCGGCGAAGATACAGACCAGATATCCCTGATCCAGGGCTTCGCGGGCCTTCCTGAGAGAGCGGAGCATTTGTTTGGGCGGATCGCTCTGGCTGATCTCTATGATCCGCATCATCTTTAACAGCCATCGGAACCGGCTGTGCCCGAAAATATCCCGATCCATGATAAATCGAATTCGACGTTGTTGGGTGGCGCCCAGCAGGAAAGCATCCACCCAGGAGACATGATTGCTGACCAGCAGCGCCCCTCCCCGGATCGGAATATGTTCCAGCCCGACCGCCCGAATTCGATAGACCAGCCGGACGAAACTGATAATCACAAATCGAAGGAAGAAGTCGGGCAGAAAGAGCATCGCTGTGATCGCCAGGAGCAACGTAATCAATCCCATGAGCAAAAACATATTGGCCGGAGAGATACCCAACGTCACATTGCAAATCTGGAATAGAACCGCCGACAGCAGGATTCCCACCCATCCGAGAAAACCGGACGCCGCTACGACTTGACCCCGTATTTGATCCGGGGCTCGTAACTGAATAAACGCATGAACCGGCACAATATAAAGCCCGGCGCTAATGCCCAGGAGAAACGATAGAACCAAGATAACGGGCGGGTGATTCGCCGCCAAAGACAGTCCGATTCCCGTCAGAGCCAATCCCAGGGCCCCCAGAGGAATAATACCGAATTCGATATGCCTGCCGCTGACTCGGCCGGCCAGATAAGAACCAATGCCGATTCCCACCGCCGCCACCACAAACAAATAACCGCTTTTTTCCCGACTCCAGCCCAGCACCTCTTCATCCATTCCGTACGGCAACACATTGATCTTAAGAAAACCGCCCAAAAGCATGAAAAAGGCGGAAGCAAAAATGGCCAGGACGAGATCCCGATCTTTCCGAACCGACAGGAGCGTCCGGACAATATCGCTGATAAAAAAAACGGATGGACGCTCTTTGGAGCCAATCACCCTGGTGCGTCCAATCCGAATCGAAGCCCATAATCCCGCTGCGGCGATCAGGACGCAGAAAACGCCCGCCAGGGCAAAACGCCGACCTGTTACATAGGATAGGAACGGCGCTGCCGCCGCTCCGATCACCACCGCCAGATAAGTAAGACCCTCCAGAAAACTATTGGCGCGCGAAAGCTGCGTCTCTTCCACCAGTTCGGGGACGATCCCATATTTGCTCGGACCGAAAAAGGCGCTCTGGGAGCACATTAAAAACAGGACCGCATAGATAGTCAGCGGCCCCCCCCACAGGAATACCAGACATCCGAGAATCATGATGACGACTTCGGCGATTTTGACGGTTACGGTAATATCCCTTTTACTGAACCGGTCGGCCAGTTTGCCCGCCACGGCGGTAAATAAAAGAAACGGAACCACAAACACGATCGCCGAGCGGGAAGTGATATCTCCCGTTTTTTCCTTGCCATGGATTCCGATCAGAAAAAACACCAGCAGCAGTTGAAATACGTTGTCGTTCAGGGCGCCGAGGAACTGCGTGACATTCAACCAGAAGAACGACTTGCTCAGTTTGTCTTGCTGGGCCAGCATGATGTTTCTTTCTGCCGATATTTTATTTCATGTCCATTTGGGGCGCCAGATACTCGTTTACATACTGAATCGCTTGCGACCGCAGCGAAGGAGACTCGTTGAATAGTTCATGCCTGGCGCCCGGCACCATACGGATTTGGGCCTTGGCGAACTTGCCCCTGATGAACTGCAGATTGTATTTGAAGTCCACCGTGTCGTCTTTATCGCCCTGAATCACAAGGATAGGCGTATCGCTGACGGACAGACTTTGAATCGCATCGTTCCACTCGAACATGGCCTTGACCCATGCCAGCGGCACTGTTTGGCAATGCAATACATCTTTGGTCCGGTTGAATTCCAGAAAAGCCGAGTCCGACGAGCTGTCGCTATGAATCCGCGGCACGCTGTCGGTGAAATTTTCCATCAGACCGTACCCGATCTTCGATGTGTCCCAGGCGCTGCTTCGCACCAACGGCGCCGCTAAGATGATTTTATCGAACGAGATCTCTTCGGCGGCAAGCACATAATCGATCACAGCCGCCCCGCCGGTACTGAAACCAAGCAGGTGATACGGGCCGCCGCATTGCTCCCGGACGATTTTTTCAAAATCCTTCAGCGTTTTGCTGTAGATGCCGAAACTCTCGATACCGCCTCGCTCGCCGGTGCTCAAACCATGTCCGGGAAGGTCGTACAGAGCGACTGTAAAGGATCGCCGAAGTAGGGCCTCGATTAAATGCCGGTATTCGCCGCAGTGATTTAAATAGCCGTGCAGAAGCACCACGGTTCCCACCGATCGGGACGGCTTATAAATATGGGCGGCAAGAGAAAATTCCGATGATTCAAAGGCGCCGAACAGGTGTTCCACCCCGCCGATCCGTTTTTCCATGTCCAAACCATAATAGGAAAAATAGGATAGTGTCGCCCTGGGATAGGACCATCCGGCCACTACTTCGATGGGACGAATCTCATCTCGAATCTTCACGGCGATATCCCCCATTTCGCCAAAGTCGTACTCCCGATGCCAAAAACGCCAAAGGATACCGCCGCCGGCCGCGGCGGCGACCAACACAAAACCTATCAGAACCAATCTGCGACTGTGTTTTTTCATCCCTCATCGATTCGCTGTGTCGCTGTTATACAACCATCGCCGGTTGAGGCGTTTTTCGCTGCCGCATCTGATCGACAAAGGCCTCCAGACGCGTCGTCAACGCGGCGTCCTCCTGTCCGTCGAACGTCAGGTTCAGAATCGGCATCCCGCCGCAGTCGGCGCTGATGCGCGTCGTCTGAGTAGCGACAATCGTCGAGGGCATGCAACTGAACGGCATGACATTCACCACGCCGTCGGCCCCCTGATGGCAGGCCTCGATCGTCCGACCAATACTTAAAATCGCTTCCCCCTCGAACGTGGGATCGATATACGGCTCGGCCAGCTTCAATGAGTGCTCCACCGCCTCTTCCGCCAGTTTTCCGAATCGTTTTTCCAGCGGGGCCGCCAGCGTTTTTTCAATACGGCGCTGGAAATAATCCTGGGTTTTGTTGCTGAGTAAATTGGTTATCTCATGGCGGCGCTTGGCCATGGCGATGCGTGTGGTGTTCGTATAATAAATCCATTCGGCCAGAGAGGCCAGCTCGCATACAACGCCCATCGACTCCAGCCGGGCCAGAATCGAGTTGTTGGCAAAGGGGTGATTGCGCACATAAATTTCCCCCACGACGACCACCCTGGGCTTGTCGATCTTTTCCCTTTCCAGGCCGGCGAAGGCGTCGGCTGTCGAGGCCATAAAGCGCACCATTGCATCGAGTTTGGCCCGCTTTTCCACCTTCTCCAGCCAGCCTCGCAACGCTGTTTCATAGATGCCACGTACGGCGCCGGGGTCTTTGGCGAACGGTCTTACCCGAAGCAGGACCTTGATCAGCAAATCCATCCCCACGGTAGCCGCCCAGAGGTCTTTAACGAAGTTGCCCTTGGCCCCGCCGGAAATCGATCGATTGAACTCCTCGTAAAATCGGCTGTCCTGATTGGGCGCGATCATCTGGGCATCCTGCAGAGCATGATTTCGCAGGACCAATCGCTGCATGGAATTATACATCCCGAAACGACAAGGCCCCGACGCCGACGGCATGAAGAAAGCGGCCTTTTTCGGATCGAATCCGGGCTGCTGAGCTACCTTCATCATCTCGCCAATAACGATGGCACAAGGGAGGCATTCTTTGCCCGTAGTGAACCGACGGCCTTCCAGCAAGGTGGATTCCTCGGCCACCGGCATGACCTCGGCCGCCTGGCCGTAGGCTCGGAAACAGGCCGCCATCGCATACGCCGCATCGCCCATGTAGGGGATATATAACGTACGTCCGGCCAATGTAGCCTTAGGATCCAGTACAACCTGTCGTTTGGCATGTCCGAGCGGATGATAATGTTTGAGGCTTTCCAGAAAGGCCTCCAGCCGGGTGATGACGCCCGCATCCGCCGAGTGCTCGTCCAGTTCCAGCAGCAGTGCGGGTTTGCTGTCCATCAGGTCCTTGAAAAACGTCTGGATAAACGAATCCGGCCCGCAACTGAAATTCGACAGATAAATCGCAAACAGCCTTGGATCGTCGCGAATGATTTCCGCCGCACGAAGAATCTTCTGCCCATACTGCCAGTACATATGGCTGTGCAGCGTCTCATCGGTCAGTCGAGCGGCTTGCCAATCCAGCATGTCCATGGGGATTATCCGCATCCCCAGTTCGGCCAGCTTGTCGGGCAGTTCCAGATTGATCCCTTCATCGCAGCCGTTATAAGGCCGGCTGATCAGGACAAACAGTTTGTCCGTCGGCTCCAGCGCCGCCAGAATCTCGCGGCCTTTGTTTTGGATATCTTCTTCGAAGGCGTGCTGGTTTGCAAAGCCCCGCTCTATCGCCTGCCGCACCGCCCGCGAACCCATTCCCAGTTGTTTTCCAAGTTTGACAAAGCAGCGATCCCGCACTTTATCGCCTTCCCCAAGATACAACGGGGTATGAAGCAGGCGGGTTTTTCCCAGCCTGTCCGCAAAGGCGGTGCGCACCTGATAGGCCAGCGACTGGACATAGGGACAGAGCTGATTGTGCTTGTTATTTTCAAACAATGGCGTCATCGAGGGGATGGTAGGGATAAACAGGAAATCGACGCTTTTGTCCAGCAATTGAGCGACATGGCCATAGGCGACCTTGACCGGATAACAGGGCTGGGCGGTCACCGCCTCTACGCCGTCCCGAATGACCTTTTTGGTCGTCTTTCCGCTGAGGATCACATCATATCCCAGCGTGCGGAAAAAGGTCGCAAACAAGGGCAGCATCTGCCAGGATACCAGCGCCTGCGGGATTCCTACGGTTCCTTTGGATGTGCCTGCCGTACTGTTTCCCCCGACAAGACCGGCGTATTCCTTGAGTTTTTGTTCACGATACCGAAAGGCGTCAAAAACAACGTTTTTCCTGCGTTTTTCGCTCCGATTATAACGGTCGCATCGCGATCCGTAATACAGATCCGGCGAGCCGGGCATCGTCACCTTTTTGATCTCGCAATCGTTGGAGCAATGATGGCAGGTAAAGGACTCGACGGTATATTCGAGCCCGGTCAGGTTCTCAAATCCCCGGAACCGGCTGGTCGGCATGGAACCTTCATCGACGGCACGCCGGGCCATGTATTCGGCGGCGATCGAGGCGGCGCCCAGGGCGCCGGTCACTTCATGGTGATCGGGCACCATGATCGGCTTGCCCACGACCTTCTCAAAGGCCGACCACACTGCCTTGTTGTACGCCGTACCGCCCTGGAAACAGATATGATTGCCGATCTTCCTTCGTCCCACCACCCGGTTAAGGTAGTTGGCGACGATGGAATATGCCAGTCCGGCAATCAGATCCTCCTTCGGCGCGCCCTGCTGCTGATAGTTGATCAGGTCCGATTCGATGAACACCGTACAACGCTCTCCCAGCTTCAACGGCGCATCGCTTTGCAGGGCCAGATCGGCAAATTCCTGATTGATTTGGATTCCCAGCCGCTGGGCCTGCTCCTCCAGAAACGAGCCGGTCCCCGCAGCGCAAGCATGATTCATCTCAAAATCGACGATCACGCTGTTCTCCAGGGAGATGTATTTGCTGTCCTGTCCGCCGATCTCGAAAATAGTGTCCACCTGCGGATTGACGATCGCCGCTCCGGCCGCCTGCGCTGAGATCTCATTGATGACCGTATCGGCACCGATGAAATCGCCGGTCAGGTATCGTCCCGATCCGGTGGTGGCCGCTCCGCCAATAGCCACCTTGCCCGCCACGCGCCGGGCCACCTGCTCGAGGCCGATTCGGACCGCCCGCAGCGGATTGCCCGCCGTCATCAGATATTCCTTGGCCAGAACCCGTTTTTTCGAATCCATCACGACGACATTCGTGCTGATCGACCCGACATCCACTCCCAGATAGGCCTCGATAGGCTCCGTAGCCTGATCGAGAATTTCACTATGTACATAGCTGACCGGAACGGGCAGTATCGGAACGGGCAGCTTTGGACGGCGCGGCGCATTGGCCAGGTCGATATCCCTGCGATCCAGATACGTGTCCAACCGCATCAGCTCAATTTGTGTTTTGTGCCCGCCGGTCCCTCGCTCTCGAACGACCTGTATGGCCCCGATAGCGCCGGTGTAAAAATGGTAATCCGGCACCAGCAACTGGCCTTCCTGCAGATTCAGAACGTTTTCAAACGCTCGCACCACACCGGCGTTGGCGGCTACACCGCCGGTAAAGATAATCGGCGCAGGAAACTCCCGGCCGCAGCCCAGGTTGCTCTTGAGACTGCGGGCCAAAGCCAGACACAATCCCGCTATGATGTCACAGGTGGGAGTCGCCTGCTGTTGCAGATGAATCATATCGCTTTTGGCGAACACCGAGCACCGGCCCGCCAGGCGCGGCACCGTGGTGCTCTGCAGAGCCAACCGTCCGAATTCTTCCTCGATGTCGATCCCCAGACGCTTGGCCTGCTGATCCAGAAAACTTCCTGTCCCGGCGGCACATACCGTATTCAAGGCAAAGTCTTTGACCTTGAGGCGGCCTTCGTGCTGCGATAAAAAAATGAGCTTGCTGTCCTGACCGCCCATTTCGATCAATGTCGCCTGATGCAGGTGCGGATAGAGCCGGGCGACCGCCATCGCCTGGGCGGGAACCTCGTTGACGAACGGCACATCCAGTAACTCCGCGATAAACCGTCCGGTTGCGCCCGTCACGGCTACAAGGTGAACCTGGCTGGGCCGAATCTGCTTGAAAATCTCCCCTAATTGCTCGTGCAGCGTCTCGACAGGCCGGCTTTGGGTCCGTCGATAATCGCTAAAGAGCACATGGTCCTGCGAATCCAGAACGACCACGTCGCTGCTGACCGAACCGACATCGATCCCGATCGCCAGATCCGCTTGCGATCGTAACGAAATCTCCCGCCATTGGGCGGTCTTTTGTCCCGCAGAGGCCCGTGAGGCAATCCTATCCATACCATTCTCCCAAATCCCTCAATGACATACCCGCATCATCATAGACAATTTCCGGCCAACAGCAAGTCCAGCGCTGTCATTTTCTCCCTGTCAGCCGGCTTGCCGGAATGCCGCCCGCCGGTATTCTTGTAGCTACGATACATCAGGCCATTTGGGTGAAAACAAACATAATAAAACCTCCCATGGCCGCCAGGCAAGCCATCCCTGTAAGAGCCAGAAGAAGCTTCCGCCACCGGGTGTGCGCCGAAGCGATTTGGCGAAAGCTCACCAAAGCCGCTCCGCCGGCCGCCACAAGAAACAAACAGGGGCAAAGGAATAACGCCAAGAGGAAGGTGGAAACGTCGATAAAGTCAAAAATACCCGGCAATAAGAGTCTATTTGTAGTCATTTCCCGGAGTGCATAAGCCATGTTGTGCATCCACACCAACGCAAAAAAGCCAAGAATTGCCCCCACCAGCAACACCAGATATTTCCCTAACCGCCGCCAGGGTTGTACTATCGCCGTAACCAGGCTGCAACCGGCCGCCAGCGAAAACAGTATACCCGCGATATTCATCCCTCCCCCGTGATTATGCCAGCTTATCGCCGGAATAAATACACATAATCCGGTCAGACCGGCGACCGCCAGCAGGGCCAGCGTAATACCCCAGTTTCGTTTTGCATTGCCTTCTTTCCACCAGTTCTTCATTTTATTACACCGATCTTTCTGCATCTCTTCCCTTGATACCTCAGTTTAAGACATGAATTGGGGATATTCTCTCTTTATCCGATGCGACAGAAAATGACACCAATGAGAGCTTCTCCGTACAGGATTCCATCCAATAATGCTTTCCCGTTTGTTGTTATATCGATAGGTCAGGTTGAGTTTCCCACTTAGCAATGTAGGGATCAGGCCCACGGTAAAGAGGGATCGTATCGAGCGCAGAATAATTCGATCCAGGCGGTAAAACTGAGCGTACAGCCAATCGGCTCCGGCCTGAAGCTGCTCGGCCGTCATCCGTTTGGGCTGAATCACGGTATGTCGATAGTCATAATGCGCCCAGTTCTCGTCTATAATCCGCCCTTCCTGTTTGAACTGCTCATGCAAAGGCGTTCCCGGCAAAGGCGTCAGAATGGCAAGCTGCAGCGCGTTAATTCCAGCCTTCTGGAGAAATCGAAACGTTCTCTCAAAAGCGGATGTATCGTCTCGATCCAGTCCCACAATCACGCCGGCCTGGACGCCGATACCCTTTTGATGAATCTTTCGAATCCGCTTATAATATCCTCTGCTGTCGTTAAATCCCTTGTCCATCGCCGCCAGGTTTTCCTCGCTGATCGATTCGATCCCGACGAACACCCCGCGGCAGCCGGCCTTGTATGCCAGATCCAGCAATTCCGGATCGTCGGCAATCTCGATGGAGCACTGGCTGATCCACCGCTTTTTCATGGGAATCATGGCCCGGAACAGGGCCTTGGCATAGTCCGTATCGGCAATGATATTATCATCCACAAACATGAAATTCTGTGGAATCTGCTCCAGTTCCTTCAGCACATGCTCCAGGGGGCGATTGTGATGCGTATGCCGGAAAAAGGCTGTCACCGAACAGAAACGGCATTTATGATGACAGCCGCGCCCTGTCTGAACGGCATTGGTCGTCACATAATATTTGCTCGTTTTCCGGAGCAGGTCGCGCCGTGGCGCCGGGACAGCGGCCAGATCGATATCGGGATCACCCCGATAGATTTTCTGAAAATGACCGGTTTGAATATCTTCCAGCACCTTATCCCAAACTCCTTCCGCCTGTCCGGCAACGACAATGTCAAAATGCCGGGCCGCTTCATCCGTACACAGCGTCGGGTGGAATCCCCCGGCCACCGTGATGATGCCCCTATGGCGGAAATGGGATGCCAACTCATACGCCCGAACCGCCAGGCCGGTCATGAATGTGATCCCAACTACATCCACATCCGCATCTAAATCGACAGCCTCGACATTCTCATCACAGATCGTGACCTCATGCTCCGATGGAGTCAGGGCGGCAAGTGTCGTCAGGGACAATACGCTGAACCGCAACATTTTCCGTTTGGGCACAAAACCATTCACTTCTTTGACCCGTAAGTGTTCGGCCGCCGGTAAAATCAGTAAAATTTTCATGTTTCCGCTCCCGACATCTGAGTCATAGGATTTCCACTAATTTTCTAATTCGCAAGCTCCGTGCCAGGAAGAATATGCAAGCTATATGTCTCTAATAATCAAAGACTTATAAACAAATCTCTTTTTTTAAAAAATTCCACGGGTCGCCCTATTGACATCCAATGAACATGTGATGTACAAAGAATGTATGGCTACGGTAAAGATAACATCCGAAGATCGACTGTTTTTCTCTCTCGTCATGGACGCGACGTTCGCCAATCCCTTCAGTCAGAAAAGGTTGGACATCGATACAAAAATCTCCGGCTCCGAACCGGGACGGGCCTGGATCGAAGTCCGTCCGGAGGCAATTGGGGAAGTGAAACGCCGCATTGAGAAGCTGGCCGGGGATAAACCCGTGTCGATTCAGGCCTTCAACGCCGCCGATCAGGAACTGATGATGTATGTCTTCCTGTTCGATCTCTATCATCAATTCAGCCTTCGCTTCGACGATGTCATATCCGCCCAGGTCAAGGCAGGCCCCCAGTCGGTTCAGGTGCCTTTCGCCGCTGGAGCCCTGGATACCTTTTGCTCTCGCGGCTTTGAGCGGAAAGAGGCCTGCCGCTTTTTTTCGCTGTTCTATCAGATTCGCCGTGCATTTTATCTGATCGAAAAGGCCCTGGTTGGCCAAAGCGACTGCATGCGGCAGCTTCGCGTCGATTTGTGGAACAATATCTTTACCTGCGAAATCGACAATTTTGAAAAATATCTCTGGGATCGGATGGAAGATTTTTCCACGCTGCTGCTGGGACCGACCGGCTCGGGCAAAGGGGCGGCCGCCGCGGCGATCGGCCGCAGCGGATTCATCCCCTTCGACGAGAAAAAAGGGACCTTCGCCAAGAGCTTTACCGAGACCTTCGTGCCGATCAACCTGTCGCAATACCCCGAGACCTTGTTGGAATCGGAACTCTTTGGCCACACCAAAGGGGCCTTTACCGGGGCGGTCGGCGAATACCGGGGCCTGTTTTCCCTGTGCGGAGAACACGGTTCGGTCTTTCTCGATGAAATCGGAGAGATCCGCCCGGAGATCCAGATCAAGCTGCTCAAGGTCCTGGAAGAGCGCGCCTTTACCCCGGTCGGCAGCCACGATCCGTTGCGATTCCATGGACGTGTCATTGCCGCCACCCATCGCAACCTGGACGAACTGCGTGACCGGGGGGCTTTTCGTGACGACTTTTATTACCGGCTCTGCAGCGACTGCATCCGCGTGCCCAGCCTGCAACAGCGGCTGCGGGAAAACCCCGTCGAAATGAACGATCTGATCGCCCATACAATCCGATGGATCACGGGACGGGACCTTCCCGAACTGGCGGCCGAGGTACGTAAAATCATCGATCAACGGCTGGGGAATAATTACCCCTGGCCGGGCAATGTCCGCGAGCTGGGCCAGTGCGTCCGGCGGATCATTATCAAACGCGATTACGAAGGCCATCTGCCCGGCGAGCCGGCCGACCGGATGAGCCAGTTGTCGCAGGGATTGTCCGAGGGAACGCTCAAAGCCGATGAACTGCTCATGGGATATTGCCGCCTGCTGCACGAACGATTCGGCACATACGAAGAGGTCGCCCGCCGCACCGGCCTGGACCGTCGTACCGTTAAAAAATATATCCAGACTCAAAATTTACCCGAGGAAGAACATTATCCTTCTTCAAGAACTTAATAATATCAGGATTCATTACTTTTTTGCTATAATTGCCGCATGGATAGGCTTGGTCGTGTAACCGAGCGTTTCCCATGGATAATGTTGGATAAGCCGAGCAGGACTATACCTATAATAGACGAAAAAGCAGGGAGCCGAAAAAATAAGGAAACAAAAGACCCGACAGGCTATTCCTGCAACAGGCGGCATACGATAAAGTGAGCGATCCATCGCCTTTTTCAACCGCTCCGTTTTCACTGTCTGTTCCTTTCCTCGCTGCAGCACTGTTTATTCGTCTTCCATCGATACGGATGTCCAAATCTCATCTAAATCCGCCTGCTGTGCAGATTGGCTTCAGAGACCCTCATCCGGACTGTATAATCTATCGCATGGTGAAGGTTGCCTCAGCCGGTTGCGGGGCGCCGAGGTCTGTGCCTCGTTTACCGGGCGAGCAGCCTCCGACAGTGACTCGGAACTGTCCTGGCTCAAGTCCGCTGTTGCCATTCTCGTCGATCAGCGACATCATTTCCGGTGTGATTGTGAATGCGACAGTTTGCCGTTGTCCTGGTTTCAAGTGGACGCGATGGAAGCCCTTCAGAGCGGAGATCGGAGTTCGGATCGAAGCCTCGATATCGGTCAGATAGAGCTGTACAACTTCGTCACTGGCGACCTTCCCCGCGTTCGTGACGGTTACGGTAGCATACACTGTCTCTCCTTGGCGCAACTGCGAATTGTCCAGCTTCAAGTCGCTGTATTCGAAACGAGAATAACTGAGGCCGAATCCGAAGGGATACAATGGCTCGTCTGTCATATATCGGTAGGTACGCCCGACCATGGAGTAATCCTCGTAAGGGGGCAACTGATCGGTCGATTTCGGGAAGGTCAGGGGCAGCCGACCGGCCGGGGAAACATCGCCGAAAATCACATCGGCTACCGCTGTACCGCCCTGCTCGCCCGGATACCAGACGTACAGAATCGCATCGGCCAGTTCGTGCACCTCCGGAATCGCAACAGGACAGCCGCCTGTAAGGACTACGATGATGGGCTTGGTGTTGCCCTGCCTGAGCTGCCGGAGGAAATCCACTTGATTGGGCGGCAGTCCAATGTCCTCACGATCGCCTTTGTAAGATGAGGCAATCGCTGCGCCTTCTTCGCCCTCCAGTTGAGGCGAATATCCCATAGCCACGATCATGGCGTCGGCCTCTTTGGCATCACCGCTCGTCCAGTCGATCGGGTTGACGTTCTTGCGATCCAGCAGGAAACCCTGGGTGTATCCGGCAAAAGTACCCGGCTCGAGTTTGCTCGTGATGCCCTCGAGAATGGTCACCATGTTTTCGCTGATGCCAAAGTAGTTGCCCAGCAATACCTCGACACTGGCGGCCGTCGGACCGGTGACATACAGCCGCTTCATATCGTTCCTTAACGGCAAAACGTTGTTGGCGTTCTTGAGCATGACGATGGATTCGACGGCCGCTTTTCGCGCAAGGTGCTGGTGTTTCTCCGAGTGAATGACAGTGGTCGGTATTTTCGTATAAGGATTCATCCCGGGTGGATCGAACATGCCGAGCTTGAACCGAGTTCGAAGCAAAATTGCCAGGTTCTTGTCGATGGTCTCTTCGGTAATGAGATTTTTCTCCACTGCTTCGACGAGATAGGGGAACGTGCTGCCACAGTTGAGACTGACGCCGCTGTTGGCCGCCAGGGCGGCCGCCTCGGCGGGAGTGCGGACTACTTTATGCCCTTGATAGAAGTCCACGATGGCCCAGCAGTCGGACAGGATGTGGCCTGTAAAGCCCCATTGTTCACGAAGGATCTCGTGCAAAAGAGTCTTGCTGCCGCAGCAGGGTTCTCCGTTGGTCCGGTTGTAGGCACACATGACGGCCTCGACTTCTGTATCGACCAGCGCTTTGAACGCAGGCAGATATGTTTCGTACATGTCCTTTAGGTTCGCTTGAGCGTCGAATTCGTGCCGCAAGGCCTCAGGACCGCTGTGGACGGCGTAGTGTTTGGCGCAGGCGGCGACCTTCAGATACCTGGGATCGTTCCCTTGCAGGCCTCGTACAAACGCGCTTCCTATGACCGATGTCAGATAGGGATCCTCGCCATAGGTTTCCTGGCCGCGACCCCAACGGGGGTCGCGGAAGATATTAATGTTAGGAGTCCAGAAAGTCAGTCCGCCATACCGCAGGCGGCGATCCTTTTCGACGGCAGCCTGATACATAGCCCGGGCTTCGTCTGAGATGGCATTGGAGACCTGCAGGATCAAGTCCTCATCAAAGGTTGCCGCCATGCCGATAGCCTGCGGAAACACCGTGGCCCGACCAGCCCTTGCGACGCCGTGCAGGCACTCATTCCACCAGTTGTAGG
>JAFGGE010000287.1 GCA_016930745.1 Sedimentisphaerales bacterium | reverse complement strand
ATGCAGGACACTAATACCTTTCTGGTTGCAGGTTGGGACTTTCCGGCTACATGGCATATGCCTTATCAATCCACTGGTTATCCGATGCTCTGGTGGCAAAAGGATATTCCAGGCGATCTGACAGACACATACGGGGTGAATATGGCCGACTTTGCCGAACTGGCTTCCCAGTGGAACAAGACCGGCTGCCCGCTCGGCTGCGAGGATGCGGACATCGACGGCGACGGCAGCGTGGACCTGCCCGACCTGATGCAGCTTGCCGGCGACTGGCTCCAGGGCCTGTAAATTGGACTGTCGCAGTTACTCCCAGCAGGCCGACTGCGGAAACAGATTGCATGCAAGCCATTCCTGGGCGAATCGGGCAAAATCGGCCAGATCGACTCGGCAGTCATTGTTGAAATCCATCGGCAGTTTGGGCCGACACACCGGATGAGGCAACTGAACAGCGAAGGCATCGATAAAATAGGTATATCTATCACAGCAGGGTTCGGTCGCCCAGCCGACAAGATGGATGCCCCTGTCCGTAAACGTCGCATCGATCACCACAGGCGTGTCCTCATTGGCTGTGCCTTCAAAGCGTATCGATTCATGGGTAACCTGTGTGCTCTCCAGACCCGTGAGATTAAAGATCTCATTGAGGTCGTGCGTGGGCAGAAACGAGGCTTCCGCTTCAAGCAGGGTATCGAGAGGATGGAGCCATGCATCGACCTGCTCAAAGGCCGCCTTTTCACCGGCCCAGTCAATAACCAGGGAAAACAGACCCACAACCCGATACGATCTCTCGATCCCGGCAAACCCCCCGGTCTGGATGACAATGCTCTCGACAGGGATGAATTCATAGATGCGTCTGTCCGGCTGCGGCGCCGGGACAACAGAAAATTCCGTCAATAACGTCGGCCCGAAACCCTCGAACGAGGCAAACAGCTTGTAGTCCCCCGCCGGCAGCGGATCCAGAGGAATCGTCATCTCCCAAGGGGTAAGAACCATCAGGCACGGGCGCATAAAGGGATTGCTTAATTCCAGATATACGGCATTTTCCTTGATTCGGACTACGGCATGTGCCGGGACGCAGGAATCCCGCCAGATCCCCGACAGACCGATCTCGATCGGGTCTTGTGTGGTGGGATTTTCCGGCGCAATGACGACATCGGGCGGCCAGATCTGGGGATGTTCCGGTTGCACGATCAATTCGGACAGCAAGATCCGGCGAGTTCCATTCAAAGTGGCATAGACCAGGTATCGTCCCGCCTCCAGCGGCCCAATGCTGGTGGACAGTTCCCATGGAGTAATCGCGTCGCCGCAGCCCACCGGTTCCGGATAGTCCAGGAACACCTGCAGAAGAATCGTGTTCTCTTCGACTGCCGCGGTCAGCCGATTGGGCACGCAGGTATCCATCCAGAGGCCGGATAGCGTAATGGCGATTTCATCGGATGCGGTCGGTTTTTCCGGCTGGATCTGGATCTCCGGGGGCCAGAATTCCCAGGAATCGCCGCTTTCCGCTTGTACAGCGACCGGCAACAGGACAAAAATCGGGATGAAGCAGGAAAGAATGCATCGAATTTTCATACGTCACCTCCCATTTCTTATGAACGTAAAAAGATATAAGTCTGCCTTATTACTATGTGCCGCTTCGTCCAATAAAACCAACGATATTATCCAATAATTTCTCTCCCGAGATCAATATTTTTCAAGGAAGGCTCCTGCGTCGTCCGATAAGGGGGTATTCCTGTTCAGGGACGGACAGGACATGCGGTGCAGGGAGGCACGCAGCTTTTTATCCACGCCGAGCCGGCAAAACCCCCTACGCTCTCATCCTTGTAGGCTCGGCCTGTCCGCAGAAATCGCCAAGACTCGTTTCCAGTATTGTTGCCGCCGTTTTTGCTTGCCTGAATCGACGCATCTGGTACAGTAGAAAGGAAGGCTACGGCCCCCGCGTGTCGGCGGCCTGGAAAGAGTTATGATCTGGTATAAAATGGGAGCAAAATTATGCAGGAAGGCAAGATTCTGATTATCGACGACGATCCGGACATCAGCGAGGCCATGACGGTTGTGCTGGAAAGCAAAAATTACCAGGTCTCCGTCGCCCGCAACAGCCGCGAAGGGATGGACCGGATTCAGGCTCAAAAACCGGACCTGATTATTCTGGATGTGATGATGGATACTCCGCAGGAGGGATTTACCCTGGGCCGCCAGCTCAAGGAAGATCCGAAAACCAAAGACATCCCGGTTTTGATGGTCACGGCGGTCAAGGAAAAAACAGGTCTGGATTTCAAAGCGGAAGCCGGGGATGAGACATGGCTTCCGGTGGAAGAGTTCATCGACAAGCCCGTAAAACCCCAAATCCTGCTGGAGAAAGTGGGAAAGCTGATAAGCAAGAGAAAATAAATGGAGGAGGTCCTCGAACAGGCGAGTCTGGCGCGCAGGGCCCACTGGCTGGTTCAACTGCGATGGCTGGCGATCGGGTTCCTGGTGGGGGCTGTTTTTGTCGCCCGGCGCATTTTGGATATTCAACTGCATGAACAGGCGCTGTACATCCTGGCGGGCATTATTCTGGCGTACAATACGATGTTGCATGTCGCGCTGCGCCGCACCGATCGGCGCCGAACCGAACAAGCCGGGAATGCGTTGCATCGGATTCTGATCTTGCAGAGTACGGCCGATTTGTTCATCCTGACGGGAATTTTATATTTCTCCGGTGGCATTGAAAATCCGTTTTCCTTTTTCTTCATGTTTCACATGATTATCAGCAGCACTTTGCTGTCGCGCATGCAGAGCTATATCCAGGCGACGATCGCCGTGGTGTTGTTCGGCCTGCTTCTTCTGCTGGATTATACGGGCCTGGTGCAGCATTATCCTTTGCGGGGTTTTGCCCCGGAGGGATTGCATACGGACGGACGTTTTGTCCTGGGGTACTGGTTTGTTTTCGCCACCACCGTCTATGTGGTCGTGTATCTGGCCACCTCGATCGTAGCCCAACTGCGCAAGCAGCAGGCCCGTTATCGAAACGCGAATGAACAACTCCAGCAGAAAGACCATATCAAAAACGAATATGTCCTGCGCGTGACCCATGATATCAAGAGCCATCTGGCGGCGATTAAAAGCTGCCTGGATGTGGTGGAGTCCGGATTGCTGGGACCGCTCAATGAGGAACAGACCGATTTCGTGGAGCGGGCCAATCATCGCGCCGAAAAATGCATGCATTTCATCTCCTCTCTGCTGCGGCTGACTCGGATGCGGATGACCGGGCATTTTGACCGCACCTGTTTTCCTTTTAAAAACCTTCTGTATGACAGCTTCGCCGCCATCGAAGACCGCGCCGCCGCCAAGCGGATCGCCGCTGCCTATGAAATCGATCCGGCTATCGATCAGGTCTGCGGCAGCGAGGTATTGCTGGAAGACACGCTCACGAATCTGTTGTCCAACGCCGTGAAATACACGCCCGACGGAGGAAAGGTAATCCTGCGGGCCAACGATCGGAAAAACGAGGTCCTGGTCGAAATCAGCGACACCGGTATCGGCATCCCGCCGGAGGAGATCGGGGATATTTTCAACGAGTTCTATCGCGCTTCCAACGCCCGCGAAACGGTCCGGGACGGGACCGGTCTGGGGCTGAGCATGGCCAGGGAAGTCATCGAAAAACACGGCGGCCGCATCTGGGTGGAATCCGGTCCCGAGGGGACCACTTTCTTTCTGACCATCCCTAAAGACAGCGCGATTTCTTAATATCGCATTTCCAATTTTTTTTCCGTCGCGCGTTTGTCCCTGCCTAAAGAGACAGAACGTACTCCGCCAGATCGGCAATCTCCTGCGGCGTCAGATCGGAGGTCTTGCCGTGCTTGTCGTCCTTGTTGAACTTGGTCAGGACTTCTTCCATGGTAACCGCTCTGCCGTCATGCAGATACGGTCCGGTCCGCCAGACCTCCACCAGCGTCGGCGTATCGTATTTTTTCCCTTCCTCTCGCCCCAAACCCAGACCGACATCATACAGTTGCAGGTTTGTAAACAATGGCGCCGGATGGCAGTGGACACAACCGGCCCTGACAAAGATGTCCTGCCCGCGCTGGGCGGCCGGGCTGAGCTTGCCGTCCTTACGATAGGGGCTCACAACCGGCTGCAGGCCCTTGAGATACTCGTCAATCGCGACGGCGTCTTCTTCCGGGCGGACGGCAAACTGGATATACCGAATGCCCGCCCGCACTGCCGTTTCCGCATCGCCCCGCACGCCGGAAACCATCGACGGAGGGGTTCGGTGGGCCAGAAGCATGCTCTTAGAGTTTTTCGGATTGCCCAGGCCGTCATTGAGCAAGTCCCAGTTCAAGGCATCCGCCCTGCCATCGGAGGGATGACAACTGGAACAGCTTTGCCACTTCTGAAAACATAATTCGGCGTCATGGAAAAACATCTCGCCTTTTCGGACGGTCGTTATTTCCTTCTCCGGACCCAGGGCTATTGAAACCGCGTTGCGGCGGGCCTTGGAATCGATATCGACCACGCCCAGGCCATCGCTGAAATATTCGGTTACATAGGCTTTCCTGCCGACTACGGCAAGGCCCCTGGGGCCTTTTCCGGTTACGTTGATCCGTTTTTTCAAGCGAACCAGAAAAGCCAGATCGTTGGGCACATCTTCCGCTGAAGAGGTGGCGTCCGAGACGCGCTGTCCCTGAGCGGCCTGTTGTAGTTTTTCATGCATTCCCGCCCGGTCGATCACCGCGATCTGATGCGTGCCGGCCAGAGACACACAGATCTCTTTGCCGTCCGGCGTGCAGGCGATACCCCAGGGATTGGCCGCTCCCAGATCTACATCGTCCAGCAGAACGGTATTGACCAGGGTTTGTTGGGAAACATCGATGATACTCATGGCGTTGGTGTTCATCCAGCCGCGCTCCAGTTGGGTCGTCGGCAGTTGGTAGCGGGCCAGGATGTGCGTTACATAGGCAAATTTGCCGTCGGGCGACAGGCAAATCCCCCGCGCTGACATGCTGCCGTTGGGAAGCGTGATCTCTTTGGCGGTTTTGGCCGCCTGCGTATCTACGAGGGATACAACCGCGGAGGAATAATCGGCATCCGCCCTGCCGGCCGGCAGCAGATTGGCAACTAACAGCCATTTTCCGTCCGATGTGATTTCGGCCGCTACCGGCTGACGAGCCACCTTGATGGCATGGGTAACCTTTTTCTCCGCCAGATCCACAACCGCCACATCGTCGGTAAACTGGTTGCATACATACACGAGTTTGCCGTCCGGCCGGACAACCACATCGGAAGGAGAATGCCCCACGGACACCAAGCCCTTGACCAGGCCGTCCGAAAGATCGATCACGCATAGTTTTCCATCGGCGACACCGCCCACGACATATAATCTTGCCTCTGCAGGAGACAGCGCAAGGGCTGTCGGATTCATCGGCAAGGGAATGGTTCTGGTTACTTTGGCCTGGTCAACGTCGAAAACCGCCACGGCAGAGGCCGTAGCCTGGGCGATAAAAAGCGTCCTGCCGTCCTCGGTCGCCGCGATATCCAGCGGCGAGAGATAGTCTGCGGCCAGACCCATACCCGATCCCATCAGGAACATGACCACCCAAATCGCCATTCTCTGCATCTGCCTGCTGCTCATCATTCCATTCCCTCATTAGTAGTACATATTATTCATAGCAAAACAGTATACCATGAAAACCGATTCCTGCCTATGAAAATCATAGTCCGATTACTTACTCTCCCCCCGCAGGTTTGGGCGGATTCTCACAATCATATCGGTTATTTCCCAAACGTATCGCCTGACGATTGGCCATCTCGATTTGCCGACGTTTTGCGTATCGCATTTGACGCTCAGAATCGATGGGAGACGGGACAAAACCGGCCATATCGGCGCGCGGACGGCGCTGAAGCATCGCCTGCCCCGTCCGAATGATCGTCAGGGCCTCGGCATACGCCTCCGTCCGGATCGGATCCATGCGGGACAAGCACGGACTCCGTTCCGGACGTTCAAAGCAGATCTGGGGGCCTGTATTGGTGTTGTACCCGGCCAGATGATAAAAATCGAGGCCGACAAGCTCTCCGAGCCGTTTCAATTGCCGTTGGTTCAGCGGGCTTCTGCCGGCCAGATTGTCCGGATACGCGCTGGCGTAGGTGGAATAGTATGGAGCATTGATGTCAATCCAAGTGACAATCCTGTCGAAACTCTCCTTGTCCAGTTCCCCCTCCTTGTATTTCTCACGAATCACCTCAACCAGTCTGCTTTTATGCGAACCCCAGGAATACGCCTGCTGGATTTCGTGCGGACCGGCCCCAATCGCAGCGATATACTTCTTTCGCCACAGTTCATTGTACGACACGTTGAATGTATTGTCCCGATCCCCCGCCAACACCAGTTTCCCGGCCCCCTCTTTGTTGAAGTCATGACAACGTATGCAGTGTCTATCAAAGACCGGCTGGACTTCGTCGATATAACTGAAGAGGCGTGGATTTCCATACCAGCCTGCCATTGGCGCAGGTTCTCGTCGCAGGGCCAGCGGAATTTTACGAATGGCAGGGGTAGGCGCAATATGTCGGTTCTCATGACAGCCGACACAGCCGGTGGTCTCCCCGGATTGGACCATCGTCCCGCTGCGCATCGACTGAATCATCATGCCGTCTTTATCCAGCAACTGGAAATAGACAAACCGGTCGGCCGGCACTTCAAAATAAGCGGAGCCGTCCTCCTCCACCGGAACCGTTCCGAGTATCCGCTTGTTGTTGAAATCATGCCAGGCCATGGCCGGGGCCTGCTGCCCCTGGCCGTTCCACGGAGGCGTCGTCCAAAATCGTTTTTCGGGTGATTCCACTACGCGCAGGGATTTGACCTCTCCGGGTTTCACGCCGACCATGTGTGTGCCTTCGTACACATTGGCCACATAAAAAGTTCCATATGCATTGTGAAAGTCACGGCGGGATGGAATCGTTGGCGGACATGGTCTGGGCCGTAATGGCATCGGATCGAAACAACCCGGCTCTTCCGTATGGAGGAGAAGCTGGTTGCCGAACACGTCAATCAGATAAATACCCATCTGTTCGCCATTGCCGGTCATCCGGGAACAAAGAAAATATTTCTCGCTCAGGGGATACGGATCTTCGTACTTGGGATGTACTTTCTGGAACATATCGAAATCGCCCCTGTCGACCAGATCCACCGCATCGGCCGGCCAGGTTCGCACGACTCCCGGCCTTCCATCCAGCGCCAGACGACGGTCTATTATCGCCATCGCGCCCCATGGCCGATCATGACAGGAACTGAATGTACAGACTACTTGTTGGGCGCCGTTGATCTCCCTTGCATCAATAACAGCGCCGGGCGAAGCGGTATTGTTGCCCCAATATATGGCATGATTCGTCCCGTCCGGATTGACCGTCCAAAGGCCTTGTGCATCCCCGAAATTCCGATCCACGTATTCCCATCGATCGTACAACAGACGCCCGTCCGGCAAAAGGGAACCGTGCCCCTCAAACAACGTGCTCTTGCCGATCTGGTGTATATTGGCGCCGTCGGCCTCCATGCGAAACAGGTTGGCCATGATATGCCGGTTGCACATGCAATACTTTGGCTCGCGCGTCGAGCTGAAAACGATGGTGTCATCGGGCAGATAGACAGGATCGATATCGGAAATGCCATCGGCGAAGGTCAACTGCTTCAGACCCGATCCGTCGGAATTGATTTCATAGATGTGATAAGGATCCCGGATGTCCCGCCGCATGGAGAAAAGGATCCTGGTCCCGTCGAAATGCACGTCCGGATCGCGGATCACGCCGGCAACCGTCTCCAGTAGCGTCTGTACCTTCCCGGTTTTCACATCGAACAGTTTTAATGCCGCGCCCCCGACAAAGCTGGATGCGTTTATCTCTTCGGTTTGAAAGAGCGTGGCCGTATTGTGGTGATCGGGGCGGTATTGGCTTCTCACGACAAACAAAATCGGATGGTCGGACAAAAGAGGATTGGCCAACAGCATATCGCGCCGGAACTGTTCCGCTTGTTTGCCGGTTTCCTTCACAAGCCGCTCCCAATAAGTAAGATCGGTTCCATAACTGATCTCATGCTCGACAAAAAGACTTTGATAACGATCCATCTGCCGGATGGCCTCCGGACCGGGTTCGTATTGTTGCGGGAACGTCTCGACCAAATCCTTAACCGCCCATCGAAGGGAGTCCAAATCCAGCGAATGCACGAAGGCCTTGAGATTTCGAATCCCCTGTTCGCGGGCAAACCGCCGGCTGGAAGCTTCCGGATCGATTCGACCGGCGACCCGGAAATCATCCAGTGTGATATGGCCCCATCCGCCCGTATTTCGATCCTCGATGCGCAGGTAGTATCTTTCTGTGCGATCCAATCCCGTCAGATCCCAATCAACACGATGCATGGGCTCCGTATTTTGTCCGAAGGCAAAGAGGATTTCCTTGCCGTCTTCACGGCAGAGGACGACATGCACAGGTTTGTAAATATCGGTATTTCCGCCGCCTCCCACGAGTAGTGAAGCATGATTTCCTTCAATCGTAAAAAGAGGGGATTCGATGATACCGACAAAACCGTCATTGGGCCGATTGTCTTCTCGTTCCAGCGTGGAGAGGAACCATTGGCCCTGTTTGTTGTACGGATCGGAGGTATTGTGAAAAACCGCCCTGTCCGTAATGACCTTGCCGAACTGTCCTTCCACGATCCGCCAGCCCTGCAGATCGCCCGACTCAAAATCAAACCGGACCTCCTCCCCGCCCCGCGCCAGGGACAGAAGCGAAAAGCAGAATCCCAGAACTGTGAAGAATCTCATACAACCGTATTGATCTATAGAAATCTACTTCTTGGTAATCTTGTAAAGTGTCGCTTTATTGGCTTTTAATTGCGGGACAAAAAGGATACCGGCATTTTGATCGATGCCGATATCGGCAGGCGTTTCCAGTTCGGCCAGCGTGACGATCGTTTTGCGATCGGGCAGGACCGCACACACCTTGCCGCCTTCAAAATCGGAGACGATACAGGTGCCATCTTCCAGAAATTCAATGCCGTCCAGCGTTTTGAATTCCGCCGCCAATCCAAAGGCCTGCGGCTCCTGTTCTCCCTCGGGATCGATCTCGTAGATGTCATGCTCGCCCCAACTGACCGCAAAGACCTTTCCCTGCCAGCAGGTGATTCCGTTCACGGATGGCGGCGATTTCACCTCGGTATACTGCCCCTCTTCATCAATGCGATAGATTGTCCCCGCCTGCGTATCGGTCATCCAGATATGCGTTCCATCCGTAGCCAGATCATTGAACTGCTGGCCTTTCAAATCCATAAAACGTTCCGGATCGGCGCCGGTCTGCGCATTGCACCGTTTTAATCGGGTGTTGTCGGTGAAGTACAGCTTTCCATTTAGAACACACATGCCTTTAGGAGCATTCATCGTGGCTTGCGGCCTGCTTTCCAGCCATTTGAGCGTTTTGACGGCGCCATCCGGTGCGATAATAGAGATAAATCCCTTCCCGTCGTCTTCCCAATAAGCCTCGGATTGTGTATCGATATTGCTTACATAGATCTGTCCCGAGACCGGATCGGGCAGGATGGATTCCGGGGCGACCAGACCGGTTTCGATCGTGGCGAATTTCTGGACTGTCCAGACGCCCGCCGTGACCGGCTTGGACTCGGTCACAGGCTCCGGAGCCGGAGATGGCTTTGGCGCCGGCTGTCTTACCTCCGTGTCTTGGGGTTTTGGCTGGGGCGGCGGCGCCTGCTTTTTGCACCCGCACAGGACAACAGCGACGGCCAGCAACACGAATCCAATTCTTACCTCTTTCATTTCGTACCTCCTTGTCTTGTGTCCCTATTGTTTCAACGTAACCGCGGATTGGGGATCCATCTCCTCGGCCGGGCATACCACACGGAAGCCCACGTTAAACACCTTTTGCCACGGCTCATACGCCAGTCGAAACGATGCGGTCGCCCGCTTGGGCCGGTCCTGCCAGGAGCCGCCGCGGACGACTCGTTTATCATCGTTATCGGTCCGGTTGCGTCCGTCGGTCTCGGAATAGGGGTACGGACGGTAACTGCTCCGCGTCCATTCCCATACGTTTCCATGCATGTCGTACAAGCCCCATACATTGGGCTCATACCGGGCTACATGACACATAATCCTTTGCCCGTCATTAAACCGGCCCTCCTTGGGAAGCCAGTCTTCATAGGGGCTGGGATTGGCGATCGGCTGCGGGTTGACCCCGGCAACCGCCAGCAGCTTAATGGACTGATCAGCCAGATTCGCAAATTTTCCAAAATCCGTATCCAACTCTCCATAGTACATCGGACTGCCGGACCCTCCACGACATGCCCACTCCCACTGGGCCTCGGTCGGAAGTGTAAACCGACCCAGACCCTGGGAGCTGAGCCAGTTGCAAAACGACATCGCCTCTTTCCATGAGACACGAATCGCCGGATATTCCGGATCGCTGATCGGATAACCCGGCGTGGTGTGGTCTTTGTTCTGCTGTTTGATCGTGCCGTTACTGTGGTCCGGTCGGAATCGCCGGAACTGGGCGTTGGTTACTTCACAGGTTCCCATCCAGAACGGCGCATTGATTCGTACTTCGCCTATCGGGGCTTCATCGGCATAGCCGTGTTGACTGCCTATGACAAATCGTCCGGCCGGAACTAAGACAAGGTCCAATGTCACACCCTCTCCCAGATCCAGCCGGCGGAGGGATTGTCCAGACAGTTGGAGCTGCTTCATTTTTGCCTCTTCCCTTGCGAACGGCCAGTCCGGGAGCCGTACGCTGTTTTGGGGGAGCAACGGCACTTCCGGCATCACAAATTCTACCTGCTTGGGGGTAATGGTCGGCACATTTTCCGGATCTTCCTGGGCCGGCCGCAATGCGTAGGCTTCCCGCATTTCCATGCGACGCTGATGAAAGTTCCGGGCAATCCGCGTATGCTCGCTCCAGGTCCCATGATCCGGCACATTCAGATCGATCCACGTATACAGCACGTCCCAGGCTTCGTCGCTCAGCGCGACGCCATAATGCCCCTTCTCCAGCATTTGAATCAGCTCGCTGGTGCCGGCATGGTACTCCATCGGCTTTTCCAGATGGTAATCGCTCTCCGGGCCCGGCCGGCGGACATACGGATGCAATGCCAGATACGACGGCGTAAAATTCCCCCATCCGTTTCGGTCCTTGCTGGCAAAATCCGGCGCTTCCTTGCGAGATCCATTATGGCATCCGACGCAGTATTGATCCAGAACCGGCTGCACCTCCCGTTTGAAGCTGAATCCCCTTTCCGGGCCGCGCCACGGGGCGATGGCGCTGGGGGATCTTCGAGAGGCCTGTGTATAGCGTGTGGGAGAGCTGGAATTCTGCTGTTCGTGACAGCCCACGCAGGATAAAATTTCTCCCGGCATCGCCGTAAACCAGCTTCGCATGATCTGGACCGCCCGGCCCTGCTCGTCGAGCGGCTGGACGGCGATGGGCGTATTGGCCGGGACGCGGAAGAAAGCCGACCCATCCTCTTCCACCGGAACCGTACCCATAATCCGGTGGATATCCCAGCTGCCTTCCATGGCGGCATGCCTATGGCCCCCCAAATTCGGGTATCCATAATGGAATGTAAACAGACGCAGCGTCTTGACCGCACCCCGCGGCACATCCTGCAAGCCGGGCCCGTAATAAATATCCGTCAAATACACCAGCGCATCTTTGCTGCGTAAATCCACCTTGTCCGGAATCATCGGAGGCCGTTCCTGCTTTCGCAGCGGGATCGGCTCCAGCAACGCATACCCGGGAAGCTCTTTCAGCAAGAACATATTGTCAAAGACATCGACAAGGTAAATGCCCCACAGATGGCGGGATGTAGGTTGCGCGGCAACCAAAAAATATTTGTCGCTCAGAGGATAAGGATGCAGAAACTTCGGCCAGGAATTGTCCACCAGTTGATCGACGATTTTGGCTTCGACTTTCTTACCGTAACCCGGTATCTGCTGGATGACCCCGTCGGCCTCGAATCGCCCGAGCGAAGGATCGAAAATATGCAGTTCCCCCATCCGCGGGACACCATGATGTCCGGAGACAATCCCTACGAACTGGACCGGGTTATTGGGAATCGGACGCGCATAAAACAGGGAATTAGGCCAGTAGGAATTGCTTCCGTAATACGCCATCTGGTTCGTCCCGTCGGGATTCATCGAAAATACGAGCCGGGAAAAATAATGCGGTGTATCCGAATATTCCCACCTTGAATAAAGCACCCGCCCATTGTTCATCACTGTGGGACACCAATTATGATCCTGATCAAAACACAGTTGACGGATATTACCGCCGTCGGAGTCCATAATGCATAAATTGGCGACCGCATCGGCCCCTCCGACGCATGGGATGCCCTGGAAGCAGCTTGTCGAAGCAAAAATGATTCGTTCGTCCGGAAGATAGCACGCATCATAATTGTCGATGTCATCATATTTGTTCGGCGTGATCTGCCGCAGTCCCCTGCCGTCTATGCCGGCTTCCCATATCTGCCAGCGATTATGGCTTCCTATCATGCTGAACAGCATTTTGTCTGCTTCATAATGCAGATCCACATCGCCGACAAATTGGGGAGCATCCGGCTTGAATGCCGTGGTCAAGGCTCCATCGACCTGGATAGGCATCGTCGCAATTTCATCGTCATAACCGCTGCGGGGAAGAGCGCAATTCCCTTGCCAGTTTTGCGGCAATCCAAGGCTTGGACCTTTGGCATGGCGTTTGACCAGAAGGATCCGCTCAAAATCCAGCAGCGGATTGGCCAGCAGCGCCTCGGCCTGCAGCGCCAAGGCCTCCTGCGCCAGATCCTCCATTTTCCTGCCTTCCTGAATCTCCTTTTCGATCGCGCCAAGCCGCGTCAGGTACTGCTCGCCTTTGGCGTACTTGCGGCCAAAGGTAACGTGCAAATCCTCGATCGCCATACGCAGCGCCGGCAGATCGATATCCTTGAGACTCTCCAGCCCCTGACGAAAACGACAGGCCCGCACATACAGATCGAGCAGCGATTCCTCATCCGATCCTGCGTTGTCGAGCGATTCACGCAGTTTCAGGCCCGGATTTCCCAGAGCGTCTACCACAGATCGAACCATCTCTTTTGTGGTTTGAGCATTTCCGCTCTGGAGCCATGCAACCGAGCCGCCCCCCAGATCACGCTGCATCCAGGCCGACTCCTGCGGCCAGTCCTGAGCGATCCGATTCCAAACCCTTGCCAGGGGATTGTCGCCGGCGGAAAAATAAAAGCCGTGGTCCCCGCTGATGTTGTAAATCCGCAATAAAAACGTATTTTCTCCCGGCTGCAGTTCCAGGGTAATTCGTTCCTGATCCGGCGCTACGCCACGCGGCACATCCCGCGAAAGAATCTTTTTGCCGTTGAGCCAGACGGTAATTCCGTCATCGCTGCCCAAAGAAACAGGCAGCAATTGCGCCGTTTTCGTCGTGATCGTCCGGTACAAATAGGTAGCGCCGGCGCTGTCGGCCCTGAGTCCCTGCACCTGCCCATCCGTATATCTTCCCCTTTGCCACAATCCCCTTCCCCTGGCGTCTTTGGCCTCCAGATTAATTTCTTCTTCCGGGAACAGAGACGTATCGAACGAACCGGCCCGCAAACCGCCCGTCGTATACCACGGACCAAGAATAACCTCTGTCTCATCCATTCCCTGCCGGATTTGATCCCGCACCGAGAAAAGCGTATGAACCCATGTCTCCTTCTTCACATAGACATCGCTGCCGCCGGCGGCAAAAACGAATCCGCCAAGGATTCCCGCCATTCCAACCATCAGGGACACATTTCGCATTCTCATTATTACCAGTTGCCTTTCTACTTCATCGCTATGTTTTTTTTCACTTGGTTTGGGTATTGATCCTGCTGTTCGGCCAGCAAATCCGCCCATTCAGTTTGCAGTTCCCGCAAGAGCTCTTCCTGGTCCGGGCTAAAGGATCCTGTCCAATGGGCATATACATCCATCCAGGTCGCCAAACGATGCTGGCTGTCTTGATCGAGTTCCACATTATAATGCTTATTCTGACCGGCAATCATGGCTAGCAACTTGCTTTGCGAAGCAGGACATTGACCCACTATAGAACGGTCCTTCTCAAACGCCAGTTGTTTGAGGTCTTCCTTTGCATACGATAGCAGATTCCGGTAGGAATTGCGAGCCGTTAGATCAAATTGTCCAGCTTCAGTTTCTCCATCCGGATTATGACAAAATACGCATTTCCGATCTAACACAGGCTGAACCAGCCGGTCAAATCGAAGCGGCCAGGTCCCTTCCGGCCCAGGCTGGATACGGGAAGCCGGACGGACCGTAGCCAATGCCCGAGTCCCCGGTAAAGGCGCCTTGTCGCGGGATTCGTGACAGCCTACGCAGGCCAATGTCTGGTTCGGCTGCACATACGTTAGGGAACGCATTGTCTGAACGGCCAGACCGCTTTCATCCAGCGCCTGGAAAAAAAGCGAGACGCCCGCAGGAACCACAAAATACGCCGAACCATCCGACTCCACCGGAACCGTTCCCAGAATAAATTTACCCGGATCCTCCGCAGAAATCCCCAGAACCGGCGTATTCATATGCGGCTGGGTCTTGGGCGGCACTCCGATAATTCGTAGCCTACGGATCGTCCCGCGCGAAACGCCCGGTAAACCCTGATAGATATCCTGCACGAACATGGCCCCTTTCTGCGGACTATCCCTGTCCGTTTCTATCGGATGAGTCGGCGGTACAGGGCGGGCACACAGAGGGATCGGATACATGCTGGAAATGTCAGGATCGCGATAGATCAATTCCATGTTTCCCGACCGATCCAGCAGGTACAAACCCATCGCATGGATCGGATTCTCGTCCCCGACCACCGGCGTGCTGCCGCGGTGCGGCGGGAGCTTTTTGTCGCTCCAGGCCACCAGGTACAAATTCTCCGAAATCGGATAAGGATTGGCATAGTACATGTCCGCCATGGCCTCCGTTTCCGGGAACGGCACTTCCGACGTGATCCGCGTCAGCGGCTTTTCGTGCTCGATCCCAAGCGACCGATCCAGCAAGACCAGAGATCCTCCCTCGATCGAATGATGCGCTGCGGCGGTAAAAATCAGCTTGTTCGAATGAGGGATCGGACGGGCTTCAAATACGCACTGCGGCCTGGTGGTATAATTGCCGTACACCAGTTGCGGATTGGTCCCATCCTGATTGGTCGACCAGAGACTCATAAAATGACCATTGAATCGGTCGATATAATCCCATCGCGCATAGAGAATCCGTCCATCATGGGCCACGGATGGCGTCCACTCAAAATTCTCGAACGCCGAGATGGCCCGTAAATCCCCCCCATCGGCATCCATCGTATGCAGCGTGAATACCGCACACGGACGAATATTATCCCCTCCACAGCGCACATAACTGTCCGGCATCGTATTGTAAGTCGTTACCAAAGCGCTTTGCCTTCCCACCTGTACAAATTGCCCCTTTCGGGTGGACAGAAAGACAATCCGCCCATCCGGCAGATACCGCGCATCAAAATCGTCATACCTTCCGCGGGTGAGCTGCCGCGTTGCGCCGGAAACAAGATTCATCTCAAAGACATGATAAAAGGCGCTCTCCGGCAGCCTGTCCTTATCGACCTTTTCCATCCCGGCCACCTTTGGATCGTACCGGCAGTAGGCAAAAAGAACTCGTTTTCCATCGTAAGACAGATCCGGCCGAAGAAAACTCCCCTGAGCCCAGTGTTCCGTCAAACAGCAAAGCCGTCGGTTTGGGCCCTTGAAATCCTCCACAATAAACAGTCCCCCGCCCGGACGAGACCACCAGCCGTAATACTGGTCCGACATGTGCGGCAGCATTCCCGGGGCCCGCTTGGCGAACAAAATCGATTCCATATCCAGAAGCGGATCGGCCATGACCAATCGCCGTTGTATCCATCGCGCCCTGAAGTATTCCTCCTGGCCTGTTTTTCCGTGGCCGATTTTTCGAAACCGTTCGGAAAGTTCCTGACATTCCTTCGTTTCAACAACAACGTCGATCCCCTGCTCCTGTCGTTCCGCAATCAAATCCTGACACCGATGCAGGATTCGGACCACTCGTTCGGCGAAAGGGATTTGGAAGGAAGAATGCAGACTGTCGAAGGACCATTGGGATAGGCTGTTTTGATTGCACGGTTTGTGCAGGGCGATATTGACCTCCGGGGCATCCTGCGCAAAGACCTGGACCTCATCCAGATGCAGATACCTCTTTCCCGGAACCTGAACCCGCACAAACCTTGCGGATTTTCCATCCCATTTCACAACCAATGGCATGTCGTCTGTCTTGCCAAAAAACACGGATCCGTCATGCTGGTAGCCAACTTGCCAATGTGTGCCATCTTCGGACAGGTTTAGCGTAAACCGGTTCATTCGATCGGCCATTCCGGGATCGCATCGGTTCCAGAGAACCACCCGATCGATCAGACGGGATTCCAGCAAATCGACCTGCCACCAGGGATTGTCCGTATATTCTGTATGAAATCCCCATTTGCCGTCGATCACCCCATCGACCGCTCCGGCGGCATCGGATTGAGTCGTAAGTCCCTGTGTTGGATTGCCGGCATACCGCTTCCGCTCCTGCAGGAGCCAATCGGCCTCCACCTGCTTCTGGAAAACATCGGCGGCGGCGCAGACCGTCAGCGTTACATACAATATCGCTGCCGTTATGGGCTTGCGCCATCCTCGGCCATAACCGCAATCCGACATCGCCGTTCCCCTATTTACCGCTATTCATTGCTTTGAATAGTGCGAGGTACAAACTGCACTCTCCCACTGGATAGAATCTTACACAAAATATCAAAATCCGCCCCCAGAATCAAGAACGATTCGATCCTCTTTTCTATTGCACAGAACAAAGATCAAGAGTATCGTTACAGATATATCCTATTTGATTCATGGAGCGCAAGGCTATATCCTATTAAAAGCCGCAAGAGGAGATTTATTACTGAAACCGGTCGAGTAAACATAATATGGTCTCCTTCATTTAGGTAAGATTTGTATTCCCTGTTTCTCTTCCCTTTCGGTATGAAGAGTGTCACAGTATTCTACCATGTGAGGAAACTTCAATGCTCCTCACAGAACCGGACTTGTGGATTTCCCACATCCGGCTCTTCAACAAGTCTCACGAAACCGGCGCTAATGTATAAAGGTTGTGCATAATACGGGGCTTCGGCAGAGGATAACGCTCAAGATACTGTTGGAAGCCAGACCAATTCATTGACTTCTTTTGGCTCCGCCGATTCATAGCGCGAAATACCATCCTGCGGGTGGTCTGGTAATAACGATGTAAAGAGCGCATATTACCACTAATCCCATAGTACTGGTAGTGCCCCATCAGCTTCAGCCTCAGTATAGGCCACCATTCCTTCACTGTCGCTCGATGCCCTATGACTTTCAGCCATAGTTTCATCGCTCTACATTTCACTCGAAACTTCTTGCGGCTCGTCTTGTGACAAACCATAAAGTAGCCCCTGCGACTTATGCCACAGTAGTGAGTAAAGCCGAGAAAGTCGAAGGTATTGGGCCTTCGCCCCTGCCGTTTCGCATTCTCCTGTTCGTATTCACCAAAGCTGATGACTCGGGTTTTATCAGGATGCAGTTCCAGCTGGAACTTCGCGAAACGCTCCCGTAATGCATACATTACGCGGTAGGCATCATCTTTGTATTGCGTCATGCAGATAAAATCGTCGGCATAACGAACCAGATGCAGTTGTCCTCTGGCCTGCGGTTGTAAAACCTTCGTGAACCAGAGGTCCAGCACGTAATGCAGGAATATATTGGAAAGCATAGGGCTGAGTACCCCTCAAACAATCTTGCAAACGCCCCTTTTCAGGGGCTGACACAAAAGGGGGTGGAGGCACCCGGTATACTACCCT
>JAFGGE010000286.1 GCA_016930745.1 Sedimentisphaerales bacterium | reverse complement strand
GGTGTGTTTGGGAACCGAACGATTTGTTCGAATCGCCTGCCCGCCCGAAACGTTCTTCGGGGCGTTTTCCTTTTTCCTGGCTTCGGGAGCGGCAGACGCTGCCGCCGCCGATCCCGAACCGGTTTTGGGATCTTTACCTGCAGAAGCCGACGGAAGAGGTTCCGAGGCGGCCCGGGGGGCGGGGATCGGCTGGGAAGGACTTTGCGACACCGCCGGAGCGACAGGCCTGGAGACCACAGGCAGAGCGGGCGCAGCATGCGCGGCAGGAGGATTGATCGGCTCCTGTCCTGCGCCGCCGGCGGGATTCACAGGCGAATCCGACGGCTTTTTCGGGATCGACACGCCGTCAAATATGGATGATACTTTCTTGTGCAGTCCTGGTTCGGATCTCATAACCTATCTCTCTGGCCAATCGGCGATATTCTTGTGCGCCTTTGCTGTGCGGATCATATGTCATGCAGGATTGCCCGGCGCTGGGCGCTTCGGCAAGCCGGATATTACGGTGGATTACTGTTTCAAAGACAAGGGAACCGAAGAAATCTTTCATCTGCTGCTGCACATCGCGGCTCAAACGCGTTCGATCTTCCACAAAGGTCAAAAGAACCCCGGCGATTTGCAATGCCGGATTGAACCTTTCGTTGACGACATCGATGGTTTCCAGAAGCTGGCGCAGGCCTTCCAGGGCATAATAATGGGTCTGGACGGGGATCACCACATCGCTGCTGGCGACCAGCGCGTTCAGAGTCAGCACGTTCAGGGACGGCGAGCAATCGATGATGCAGACATCGTATGCCTCTCCCAGAGACCGCAGGCAGTCCGACAGAAGCGATTCACGACCCTGAAAAAAGGCCATATCGGTTTCCAGGCCGGACAGCAGAATATTGCTTGGCGCCAGCGCCAGTCCTTTTACATTCGTGAATTGCAGGACATCCGATAAGGAAATCCGCGAATCGCGCAGGGAATCGTAGATCGTTCGCTCCAGGCGGTCCGGCGCGTACCCGAAGGCAAGCGTGGCGTGGCCCTGCGGGTCCAGATCGATAAGGATGGCCTTATGTCCCGTCTGGGCCAGCGCCGCGGCCAGGTTTACCGCCGTGGTTGTTTTCCCGCAACCACCTTTCTGATTGGCAATGGATAGGGTTCTCACTTGAGCGCCACTTCCCTGGATTCGATGAAGAAACAAAGGGTTAACTGCACGTCTTTGACCGCAGGCTTATGGGGTTTTTGTTCGATTCGGAATTTTTCCACAAAAAGCACAGGACGATGCCGCTCCAACTGATTGACAAATTCGGCGAATTTGGGAAAGTCGGATTCAAAGTTTAATTCCATCCACACTTCCCCCAGGTTTTTGTACCCGTCCAGCACTTTTTGAGAGAATCCTTCCTTGCGTTCGCTGGTCAGATTGCGCAGTTCCAGCTCGTTGGCCAGCCGGCCGATTTGGAAATTGACGGAGGTGTCCGAATCCGCAGAAACCATAAACTCGCCGAGCCGGTCCTGAATGACTTCCAGACGATCCTGCAGCCGCTGCATGGCCTGGGGCGTCTTGGCCTGGCGAACCTCCGTCCATCGCTGGCTGGTTTCCGAAAGTTGCTGTTGCAGCGATTCAAGCCGCTGCGTTTGCGGACGAAGCGCCCCAAAATATCCGGCGGCCAGGAGTCCCATACTGGTGATTCCATACACCAGCAATCCCATTTTATAATGTATGGATTGTCCGAGAGAACGCATCTATGGCTCCTGCGTCTTTAAAAGACACTCAATTTCGTATACGGCGACATTCGTTTCGTCGATATTGTCCTCATAACGGGACGAGACCTGGATATCTTCAATGATGGCAAGGATGGCCGGAGAGGATTGAAGCTGTTGCAGATATGACTGGACGGCCTTGTCCGTTTGTAGGGATTGAGGACCGTATACCCGGATGATGAGACTCCGGTGGATGATCGTTTTTGTCAGGAGCTTATCCGGTTCTTTCTTGTCGGAAATCTTCTTTCGGCTTTCCGTGCGTTTCAGATCCAGTTGTTGAATGGCGATCCGATCCGGAAGGTTTTCGCTCAAAGCGCGAATCGCATCGGACCACTGAATGTGCCGGCCGATGGCCCCGGCCACTTCGTTCAATCGGTTTCGTTGTTGTGCGATCTTCCGGATATAATCTTCGTACTGGGTCATATCCTGCTGGCTGCGCTGAATCTGCCTTTGTATGTTTTCCATACCGGACTGTCCGGCCGCCAGAAGGGTGTTGTTATGCAGGTATTGCGCTGTTAAGCCGGCCGCCAGAAGCAAGGGGACCAGAAAGGGAATGGCTCGCAGTCCCGCTCGCACAGGATTGCTGCGAAGAGGTATTCCACTGCCTTTGAGAAGATCGATCGTAAACATATCAAACGGTCCTCATGGCCAGTCCGGTTGCTACGGCCAGGGCGGGGCCGTATTTTTGAGCACATTGGAGACCTTCGCTGTCGCCCACCCATGGGATTTCCGCGAAGGGATTGAATACGGCGACTTCTTCCGGCAGGCTTTCGTCCAGGAAGGCCACAAAGTCGCCAAGCAGCGCAAAACCGCCGCAGAGTAAAACCCGGCTGTTCGGCGCCGATTCCTCCTGAAGGGTATAATACCGAATCGTATCGGAAATGTTTCCCACCAAATTCCGGCAGGCTTTCCGAAGGCTTGGGCCTGTTTCGATGCCGTGTTCCCGGGCCAGCGCCGCATCCGAGAGCGCTTGTTCGGCCAGGGAGAAGGATACGTTGTATTCAGCGGCGATCCGTTCTATGATAGTCTGCGATCCTTCGGGCAGATCCCGGATAAAGGGCAATCCATCCTCTCCCAGAATGGCGATATTCGTATACATTTTGCCTACGTTGATGACGGCGATGCTGGTTCCGGGAACTCGTTGTTCGAACCGGCTGATACAGTTCAGCAGGGCCAGTCCGTCCACGTCCATGAGAACCGCCCTGGAGGCGACGCTTTGCGCCCATGTTTTTTTGCGCTGAACCGCCTCGTTAGTGCCAACGACGAAAAAGCCTCTCAGGCCGGTTGTTGGAGCGTCGGAGTTTTCCCCCTGTGAAACGGGAGTGATCAGTTGGTAATCCACAACGCTGTTTTTAATGTCCAGTGGGCATACCTGCTGCGCTTCGAACAGCACAGCCTGAGCGAGAGCCTCGGGAGGGAGGTTGGGAAAGTTAAATCCGCGAACCATTACCTCGGTTCCGCTCAGCCCGCATACCGTATAACGGCTCGGACAGGCTTGTTTGCAGCAGGCTTCCACGGCCTTTCGGATATCGGCATCGCTGGGGCCTGCCTCCGGATCCGAAGCGGTGATCGGAACGATAGCGGCATGGGTCGCCACATAGCCGCGTTCTTCCTTTTGAAGCTGTACGGCCTTAACCGAGCCGGAGCCGATATCCAGACCGGCCACCTGTATCGCCGTAAGACCCTTGTTTTTCTTGATACCGATCATAGGCATTGCCAATATAAGTCCTTCTTCTCACTCAATCGTTGCTGGCCCGGTAATCCCGCCAGCCGGCCGGAAGCGGCACATATTTTCCCCGAAGCCAGATGTTCCCCGGTAAGATCCCCGTCAGGAGTCGTTCGTCCATATAATATTGTTTCAGGTACCCGTCGGCGCCGATCAGTCCCACCACGCCTCGCATGGATTCGGCAATAGTTCCCCGGAGCACCAGATCATCCTGTGTTCCGGATTCCTTGCGTCCTCCGTAGGAGCCGCGCTGCACGTTTTCGGCCCCCCAGCCTCCGCCGCCGACGGTAACGGCCGCCTCCACCACAGTCGGATCGGGCAGATGCCGCTTGTAGGTTCCCACGGGATAGCCGCTGTCCCGTCGCGCCACCGGCACATAGATATGATCATGCTTGGAGTAATCTCCATCCGCTTCATACCCGTCCGGCTCGTCATCGACATAGCTGTAATCCGGCATCCCCGGATCCACGACTTTAATGACGCCCTGGGCGACCAGGCCGAGAACATTGGTATTGCTCTGCGAAGGCAGTCCGTTGGCTTCATGGCTTCCATCGACGGTAATCGAATCGGCGATCCAGATGTTTCCGGAGGCCACGACGGTGATCCGACCGTTTACCACGTCCTGCACGCCAGCCAACGCTTCATCCCCGCTGCCGATAATCACGTTCCCGTCGACATAGATCTGGCCGCCCGGTTCGGTTTCCATGCCGGCAATGCTCTGCGTTACATACGTATCTTCCAGGTTGATGACGAATCGGCCTCCATCGGCATCGGCGTCCTTGGGGCGCAGATGGTAGCCGTAGATGAAATACCGTTCGTATTTCGATGGATCTTTATCGTAAATTTTGAAATCATAGGTCCGGCTGTCGCTGCTTTGACGAAAACCGCGGACCGTGCAGTTGTTTGTGATGCGAAGTTTTCCCTTGCCGCCGTCGACGAAGAATTCCAGATGAACTGCCGGCTGCGGATTTTTCACTTTGGCCTCTCCCGCAGGCGTGTAACGGAACTGCGGGTTTGTGCTCTCTACAAACCGGTCTATTTTCGTTTGCACCGTTTCGGCGTCCGTGATCCGGCTGGAGGGCTGATTGAAGTAGATCCCGTTGTCAAAATAAGGAAGCACGCTCTTGTATTTGTCATATCCTCCGGAGGAGTATCGGCTTTCGCTCATGGAAACCGAACGGAGGAATAACGGATCTCCCGACAGGCTGATATCCCGTTCCGCATCCTGCGGATCGCCGTAGCTGTTGATGTGGATCGGCATGTCGATCACTTCGCCGGCGGCGTAGCTGACCGGAGAGGTGCTGCTACTGCCGCTGGGAATGCGGCACATGCCCATGGACCAGCCGCCGACGGCCTGGATGATCTGGACGTTAAGGGTGCGGTTAAATCGCCCGCTGCTCCCGACCGATGTGATTTCATAGACCGGACTGGAGCCGATAAACGCCGTCAGTCCGATTTGATAGTCGCAGGAGCTGGTTCCGAAATCCAGCGTGCCCGATGCGCCCGCTTCTTCCAGCGCGCTGAGCATGTCGGTTTGTTTGCTCATCCAGAAGATGGCTTTTTCGTATCCGGCCTCGGCGGCGGAAATCGCGGCCGCCTCGCTCTGGATCATGGCGGTTTGTTGGCTTGCTCCGAAGGACACCATGAGCACGCCTGCCCCCAGGACAGAAAGCATGGCGATCAAGACCATAGCCAGGCCCAGCACCGAGCCTCGCTTCTTCGTCTTATATTGTTGTCGTGGTTTGCTCATGGTCGATTCCTCTTGGTATCGGGCGCGCTTTACTGCGGCCAGACGACCCGAAGCAGGGTAGCCGTTTTGACCTCCACCCGCTGCCCGTCGTCGTCCTCCAGGATCAGGTTCATTCGCACGCTTCCCTGACCTTTGCCGCTGATGACGGTATGGCTGAATATCTCGTCGTGAGAGGTATCCACATAGTGCGCCAGCACCTGTGTTTCCACACTGCGCGCCGTGCGCAACCCGCCGGAAACGGCGCCGATCCCGTCAATGACATCGCCGAAATCGACTTTCAATTCGTCGCCTTCCAGATAAAACAGGGCAAAGTGGGTTCCCGTATTGGTTATTTCGAGTACTTCCAGATCCAGGGAAGCCGCCGGGTCGCGCCAATAATGCATTTCCACGGCTTGTCCTGTCGCCAGTGTTTCGCCGACTTTCGGTACGGCCTCGATAAACGATCCTTTGAAGATGCGGTACACTTTGTAGTTGCTCCGATTCGATTGGCGTCCGATGCTTCCAAAGGTGGTCATCGTGGCCAGGGCGTCCTGCTGGATTTCCTTGTGGACGGCGTTGTAACTGTCCTGCCAGCCCTTTTGGGCTCCCACCAGAAGCGTCCCGATCGCAAAGATCGGAATGGCGGCGATAACAACCGTGAGGATCAACTCCACCAGAGTAAATCCTTTGGAATGTGTTGTCCCAGCGGTTCTCATGAATTGCTCCTTCCGGCCATAAGCACGGTCAGCCGGCGCTCTGGTCCCGTCGCACATACGTCGCCATTTCAAACTGCGGATCCTGGGCGTCGATGACATCGTCTCGCCGGTCCAGTCTCCATTGCAGCAGTACGCGAATCTCCCGAAGCGTTACATTCGCCTCCGTGTCGTTGTCCACATCTTTCCAGCTCAGGGTCGCCACCATCGGCAGATCGTTGACCTTGATTTTGTAACGGTCCGCTGTTCCTGTGTCGGTAAATCCGAGTTCCAGGGACGACGGATCGTAGGTATCGTCGGCGCCGTTGCTCTTCCAGTCTTCCAGAAGAAGCTGACAGGTCCGTGTGGCGGTCAGTTTGTCCCTGGCCAGAATCGTGCGTCGCGTGGCGTGATATTGATAACTCAGCACGCCCAGGACGGCGATCGCCAGAACCACACAGGCGACGATGACCTCGACCAGCGTCACAGCGCGGGCATACGGACGGCGAAGGATCTTCATGGCGATTCATCCCTATTTCCGTGCATCGGCTAAGCCTTTCCAATCCGCTCAGGCCTGTCGGTGCGCCTTATTGCCATGTGCCGTCCGTGGCCAGTGTCTTGGATCCGGAGGGGGCATTGCCCTGGCTGCCGGTTACCCGCACCGTAGCCACGCCGGTGCTGCTGACGGCGGTAATTTGATAATCGCCGGCGGTGAAATACGTGCCGGTCAGGTCGCCGCTGGTGAAACCCAGCTTGCCCTGGATTCCGGCGTCGCTCAACTGGCCGATAATCGTGGTGTTATCGCCGGTTTCGGCAAAGTAAACCCGTACGGCTGCACGGATTGTGCCCGCCGTGGCGTTGGCTTCGGACCACTTGGCCGAGTCAATGCGGCCTCGCATCAGCGGAATGGCGGCAGCGGCAAGAATGCCCACGATCAGGATGACCACCATCAATTCCACCAGTGTGAATCCTTTTCTTGTTTTCGACATCGTCATTTCTCCTAAAGATTTCCAGACATACTTCTTAAAAGCGGCCCATTACCCCAGAGCCATTGCTTTCCTACATCGAATAAATTGTCAGAGCACTTAACCGTATTTCTGAAACTCGGCTCGCCGATCCCTTATCCGCCGCCGGGTCCGGACATCGTAAAAATCGGAAGATACATCGCCAGGATCACCACCAGAACGATCGCACCGACACTGACGATCAGGACCGGCTCCATCAGGCCGAGCAGGGCGGATATGGCCGCATCCACTTTGCGTTCGTAATACTGGCTTGTTTTTTCCAGCACGCTGGACAACGAGCCGCTCTGCTCGCCGATTTGCGTCATTTTGATGGCCACGTCCGGGAAAAACCGGCTGGCCGCCATGCTGTCGGAGACGCTGGAGCCTTCCACCAGCCTTTCGCGGGTTTCCAGGACGCCCGTTTTCAGGACGTCGTTGTTGGTCATGTTGGACAGAATCTCAAAGGCCTCGAGCACGGGAACGCCGGAGGAAACCAGCGTCGAAAGGGTTTTGCAGAAAACCGAGACAAACGCATGAATTTTGATTTTTCCAAACAGGGGCATAATCATGCCAAGCTGAGACAGCCGTTTATGCCCGCTGCGGGTTTTTCCATAGAAGGTGAATCCAAAGACCAATACGGCAATTCCGACCAGAATGTACACCAGATTGGCCAGGATGGTGTCGTACACATACATAAATCCCCGGGTAAAAGCGGGAAGTTTGCCTTCCATCATTTCGAACATGGTGGTAAATCGAGGGATGATGAATGTCATCAGGGCGATGATGATCAAAACGATGAAGACGACGACAAAAATAGGATACGCCAGAGCGCCGCGGACCTTTTTGGCCAGCTTGTCTTTGTTGTTATAATACTCAGCCAGCCGTTCGAGCGTTGTTGTCAGGTTGCCCCCTTTTTCGCCGGCCTGAATCATGGCCCGCGCCATGGTATTGAACACTCTGGGAAACGCTTCGATACAACTGGACAAAGAACTTCCCCGCTCCAGCTGGATGGAGATGGTTCGTAATATCCATCCGAAATACGGATTTTCCATTTCCGATGAAATCGTTTCGATCGCTGAGGTAATCGGTAACCCTCCGTCGAGCATGGTGCCCAATTGCCAGCAGAAGGTGGATAATTCATGCGACTTGACCCGTTTGTACCGAACGCCTCCGCGTTTTTTTTGATTCGTTACGGCAATCGGAACGATCGAGACAGGAGTCAATCCCTGTTCGCGAAGCATGCTGATGACATCATCCTCGCTGTTGGCCTGGCGGACTCCCTCATGGCGATTTCCCGCCTGATCCCATGCTTCAAATTCGAAATTTTTCATAGTTCGATCCTTATCCGTACCGCTCCTGCAAGGTTTCCCTGCATGTTTCGGCGTTTGAGGGGGGCGGGTTTGGCGAAAAATGAACGCATGGCCCTGTTTTCCTGCCTGCACAAAAGGTCCGATAACAGCAAGAATGGCTCATGGAAATGGAATAAATCCGGACGGTTCGGCCAGGGGTATCGAATGCGGATGGGTTTGTAGGAGGAAAGAGGTTGACAAATAGAAAGGCATGTTTTATGGTAGCACAAACGTTTGTGCAGGATTTCATAGAATTCATTACGAAGGGAATCCAAATGATGGAAACGAAACGTTCAAGACTTCCGGCGGCCGGGATTCTGTTTTTGGGTCTGATGCTTGGGATCCCGGCATGCGCCCGGAAAACTCCCTCCGGGCCGGACAAGCCCGTCCTGGCTCTGGTCATGAAGTCCCTGGCCAACGAGTTTTTTAAGACCATGGAAGAAGGGGCCCGGCAGCATCATCAGGAACGCGCCTCTCAATATGATCTGAAAGTGGTCGGGATCAAGAATGAAGAAGATGTTTCCCAGCAGATTAAGTATGTGGAAACGCTAATCGCCCAGAAAGTCGATGCGATCGTTATTGCTCCGTCCGATTCCAAGGCCCTTGTGAAGGTATGCAAACAGGCCATGGAAGCGGGAATCGTAGTGGTCAATATCGACAACAAGCTGGATGCAGAAGTCCTGGCGTCCAATGGAATTAAAATTCCGTTTGTCGGCCCGGACAATCGCAAAGGGGCTCGACTGGCCGGTGACTATCTGGCCAGGCGTCTGCAGGCAGGGGACGCCGTGGCGATTATCGAAGGAGTACCCAATGCGTTTAACGGCATCCAGCGAAAGCTCGGATTCGAGGAGGCGATGAAGGCGTCCGGGATGAATATCGTCAGCTCTCAATCGGGCTATTGGGAAACTGCCAAGGCCAATCAGGTCGCTGCGGCGATTCTCACAAGTCACCCCGCTCTAAAAGCGATTTTGTGCGCCAATGACAGCATGGCCCTGGGAGCGATGGCGGCGGTCAAGGCCGCGGGTAAAACCAGCGATGTGCATATTGTCGGTTTTGATAACATCGAAGCAGTTCAGACCCTGCTTCGCGAAGGCCGTATTCTCGCCACCGTCGATCAGCACGGCGACAAGCTGGCGATCTACGGGATTGAATATGCCCTGGACATTCTGAAAGGACAAACCACCCCGGCCGACAAAGAAACGCCGGTCGATCTGATTACCGCCGAGACGCTCCGATGAATCAGATCCGGCCGGTCATCCTGGAATTACGGGGAATCGGCAAATCCTTCGGCCCGGTCCGGGCCGTGGATGCGGTTGTCTTGCGGCTGCAAGGGGGCCAGGTGCATGCTCTGGTAGGAGAAAACGGCGCCGGCAAGAGCACCTTATCGAAAATCATGGCCGGCATGCTCGCGCCGGATGGCGGCCAAATGATGCTCGACGCCAAACCGTATGCCCCATCGAATCGTAACGAGGCCGAACAGAGCGGAATTCGAATCGTAACCCAGGAATTCAATCTGATAAGCACGCTGACCGTCGCGGAAAATATTTTTTTCAACGACTTGCCGCGCTCCTGCGGTGTGATTCGATATTCCACGTTAAATGAAAAGGCATCCCGTCTGTTACAACAGATTGGGCTGGACTTTATCCATCCGACCTCCCGCGCCGGGGATCTGCCGGTGGGCTCGCAACAACTGGTCGAAATCGCTTCCGGCCTCTCGCGGCAATGCCGCCTTCTGATTCTCGATGAGCCTACCGCTTCCCTGACGGACAAAGAGACGGAGCTGCTTTTTTCACAGATTAAAGCCCTGTGCCGTCAGGGCGCAGCGGTTGTGTATATTTCGCATCGCATGGAAGAGATTCGTCGCATTGCCGATGTTGTGACCATCCTGCGTGACGGCCGGGTCGTTTGTACCGATACGATGGATTCCCTCACGACAGGCGAGATTGTCAATCGGATGGTGGGGCGCGATTGGAGCGACGAATACCGCAGAACCACGCCGGAAACAGGGCCGGTCGCTTTGCGGGTGGAGCATCTGTCCGTCGGAAAAAAAGTGCGCGATATCTCCTTTGTGGCCCACCGGGGGGAGATCCTGGGTTTTGCCGGTCTAATGGGCGCCGGCAGGACCGAGGCCATGCGCGCGATTTTCGGGGCCGACCCGATCGATTCGGGTCGTATTTATCTTCATGGCTCCCAACGGCCTTCCCGCATCGCATCGCCCAAAGACGCCGTACGACATGGAATCGCCCTCCTGACAGAGAATCGCAAGGAGGAAGGCCTTCTGTTGATAAAATCGATTCGTTCCAATTGTACGCTGGCTTCTATGGAGAAGTTCAGCACGGCGGGATACGTTCGTTCGGCAAGGGAAAAGAAGCATGTCGGCGGTCTGGCGGATCGGCTCCGTCTTCGCTGCTGGAATACCGAGCAGGCGGCCTGGGAACTGAGCGGGGGAAATCAGCAGAAACTGGTGGTCGCCAAGTGGCTTTCCACCGAGTGCGATATCCTGATTTTCGATGAACCCACGCGGGGGATCGATGTCGGCGCCAAGTTTGAATTGTACCATCTTTTATCCGATCTGGCCCGGCGGCAGAAAGCGATCCTTGTCGTGTCCTCGGACCTGAAGGAACTGATGCTGCTGTGCGATCGCATCGCCGTGATGTCGGCCGGACGTCTGGTGGAGGTGTTCGACCGCAAACCCTTCGACGAGGCCGCGATCAACCGCGCCGCCTTTCGGGAATATGTACATCCGGTTCATAGTCAGGAGCACGAAAGAAACGCATGAAACGGTTTTCCTGGAAATTGCCGGTCTGGCTTACCGATTATCTGGGCATGGCGGGGGCGCTGGCGATCCTGCTGGCGGTGTTCGGATTCACGGCGGAGAATTTTTTCTCCCGATCCACGTTTTTGATCATTGCCGACCAGGTTCCGGATATCACCATTCTAGCCGTCGGCATGACCTTTGTCCTGATCATCGCCGGGATCGATCTGTCGGTCGGTTCGGTGATGGGTTTATCCGGGACCGTGGTGGGGGCGCTGCTGGTGAATGCGGGACAGCCTGTCTGGCTGGCGGTCATGGCGGGCGTTGTGGTGGGCTTTGGCTGCGGGCTGCTCAATGGTCTCGTGACGGTCCGATGGTCGCTCCCTTCCTTTATTGTTACGCTGGGGATGATGGAAATCGCCCGCGGCGCCGCCCTTCGGGTAACCCAGTCTCGCACCATCTATATCCCCGGGTATCTCGATTTTATTACCGAAACTCGATTGTTGGGCATCTCGCTGCCGTTTCTTCTGGCAGTAGGCATCGTTTTGCTGGCTCAGTTGGTCTTGTCCCGCACGGTGTTCGGACGGTATATGGTGGCCGTCGGAACCAACGAGGAAGCCGTTCGCCTGTCGGGCATCAATCCCAGGCCGATCAAGCTGGTCGTCTTTGCCCTGTCGGGATTGCTGGCGGGCCTGGCTTCGATTATTCAAACCGCACGGTATCAGGCCAATCCCAACAATGGACAGGGAGTGGAATTGCAGGTGATCGCCGCCGTCGTCATCGGCGGGACCAGCCTGATGGGCGGCCGAGGTTCGGTGATCAGCACGTTTTTCGGCGTACTGATCATCAGTGTTCTGGAAACCGGCCTGGCCCAGGCCAACGCCCAGGAATCCACCAAGAGGCTAATCACCGGCGCCGTCATCGTGGCGGCGGTCATCCTGGATTACTACCGCCAGCGGATTCGTCATGGCAAAGCGGGGTAGCGGCATGAAACCGAAAATCGTTATCGTCGGCAGCTCCAATACGGATATGATCGTCAAGGTGGATCGCATCCCCAGGCCGGGAGAGACAGTCCTGGGAGGACGTTTCATTACGGCTCCGGGCGGCAAAGGGGCCAACCAGGCGGTGGCCGCCGCCCGCGCGGGGGCCAATGTTACATTTGTTGCTCGCCTGGGCAGCGATATGTTTGGCCAGGAGGCCCTGGCCGGATTTATCCGCGACGGCATCGATACACAATTTGTCATTCTGGATGAATCCGAACCCAGCGGCGTCGCCTCCATCGTGGTGGATCGCCATGGAGAAAACAGCATCGCGGTAGCCCCCGGCGCCAATGCCCGCCTTTGTCCGGAGGATATCATGGCCGCCCGGTCCGCGTTCGAATCCGCCGCGATGGTTCTTTTGCAACTGGAAATCCCGTTGGATACGGTCCAGGCCGCATGCCATATGGCGAAAGAGCAGGGCGTTCCGATTCTGCTCAATCCCGCCCCGGCGCAGGATCTATCGGAAGTTTTGCTTTCCTGTGTTTCCATTTTGACCCCCAACGAGATCGAGGCCTCCTTGTTGTCGGGTATCCGGGTGACCGATGAGCCGACTGCGGAAAAAGCCGCGGCCCAACTGGCCGGACACGGCATTCCTACGGTCTTGATCACTCTGGGGGCGCGGGGCGTCTTTGTCCATTCGGACGAATATACCGGAATGATCTCTTCGTTTGAGGTAGAACCTGTCGATACCACGGCCGCGGGCGATGTCTTTAACGGGGCCCTGGCGACCGCTCTGGCCGATGGAGCCTCCTTGCCGGAAGCAGCACGGTTTGCCAATGCCGCCGCCGCCATTTCCGTGACCCTACTCGGCGCCCAGACCAGCGCGCCGACAAGGAAAGTCATCGAAGACTTCCTGGCCGGGGATAATTAATCTATCCCAAGCAGGATCAATGTTTTTCCTATGGCTGGGATGGAGCGGCCAAAAACTTGATATTGTCCAGGCGCAGCGATTCGGCCAAATCAGAAAACCAGGTCTGGGATTTCCATTCGAAAGTATGGAGACCCGGAGTGATTGACTGTCCGTAAGTTATCCAGTTCTTGCTGGTCAGTTCGCAGATTTGCACTCCATCGATGGAGAAATACCCCTTTAACTGATTACTTGGATTGTTGATGTAATAGTCGAACTGGATTGTATCCAGCGCTCCTGTGTCAATCGTCAATCTCAGCCAGCTATTCGTATACTTTGGAACGGTTCCTGTAGCCGAGGTGGCCTGATATTGGTTTTCCGGACTCATGTTTACCGCTACGACACTCCAACCGGGAGTTCCGCCTGTTGACCAGGTTTGATCCGGATCAAAATTGCCAGTCTCAAAGTCTATAATAATCGGTTCCGGTTCGGGGTGATAGTTTTCGGAAATAACAGCAAAGTCTCGTAGATCGATAATGCCGTCGCCGCCGGGCGGATAGAGGTCGCACGTCTGATCCTCGCAGAGCCAACTGAAGCTGACAATCTCGACGTCACGTTCGTCGATCCAGCCGTCCAGGGTCAGATCCGGTGTGATCGGGCCGGACATGCTGGCCTGGATCGTCCCCCCGTAACAGCCCATATTGATCCTTCTGCCGCTGGGCCAGGGCTCGTTTTCCCAATTGTCCGCCGGATGGCCGGCGTCGATACAGGGGCTGGTTTGCATGTCCGTTGTCCACGCTTGTGCAATTGGATCCCACCGGCCAAATTCACTTTGCACGTGATAGTCGCCCGCAGAATAGGTATCGTCGCTCGTGTCGCCCGCCGTGCCGTTATCGTCCCAGACGCCGGATTGAGCAAACAGTGGATCGGTGTTGATATTAGTAATGCCAAAATCACCGGCGTCAAGGTTGCAGTATTCCACTTTGATTGTGCCGCCCTGGATACTGACGGTGTTGGTGTTGCCTCGCAGCATGCAGTTGCGAAGGTCGATGGATGTGCTGCCAAATAAGTGTTCCACGCCAACGCCCAGATTATCGACGATCGTGCAATTTTCCACCAGGCTGGGGTTGGTAGGCCATTTGACGCTTACACCCGGCCCGAAATTGCCGGCAACCAATGTATTCGTCATGGACAGATAGCCGCTGTTTACGGAAATGGCGGCGATTCGGTTTTCGAATAATTGGCAATCCGAAACAGAGAGGTTTCCATAAATAAATATCCCGCTGCCGACGGCGGTCGACGTGCCGCCTTCAAAACGGCAATTCCGGACTGTTACATGGCTGCCGTTGGTGGCGGAAATACCATTCAAACAATCCTTACAGGTGATCCCGTCGACAGTCAGAGACAGTTTGTTCAAGGAAATGCCCTGGTTGACCCCTGCTCCGTCCAGAACCGTCGGATGAGCCTGAATATCCCGTTCCTCAGGACTGCTCTCATGCCCTGCGAAACCGCCATAGAGCGAACAGTTCCGAGTCAGCACCAGCGGCAGCGAAGTATAAATGCCTTCTTTGATGTAGATGTTCTTGTCGAGCGGAACGATCTGCAGAGCCGATGGAATATCCGTCGTCGCATCGGCCCAGCTCAGGCCCGTGCCGGCGCCGGTCGCATCGGGATCGACATAGAGAACGCTCGGAGTCCCAATCTGGCATTCATAGGCGCCGATGTCGATATATGCGGGAGATCCCGTGCCCGTATCGGCTCGGCTCGGATCGTCGAAGCGGGGATTGCCGAGATAATCCTGCGCTGAAGCGACCGATCCGTTGGCGGCATCCACGCAGGGCGAGCCGGGCGCGAGGGCGTAGTTATTGTCTTGGTAGGTCGACGGATCGTTGTCGGGCCCATCCGGATCGGCGAACATCGGATACTGCCGTGTATTGCCGTTGGCATCCTGCCCGACGGATGTGCCGAAGTTTGTATTGCCGATCGCACAATAACGGATCGTCCCATAGTTCTGGATATCCGTCCACTCCTGCCCGATCTCCCAGACAATCGAGTTGGTCATGGAGCAGCCCACTTCCAGCCAGACGCCGTTATCGATTAGGGTGCAATTTATAATCTGGCAATTGTTTTGCCATCCGGTATTGATCCCGGACCGCATGGCGTCCCATCCGGAATTTCCGGCAATCACGGAATCCCGCAAAATAGCCGGACCATTGATATTCACGCCGCCGTTACTATTCGTCAAAATCAGACAACGAGATACCTGTGAATTACCATCGATGAAGATACCCCCTTCGCCGGAGCAATTCTTGACTGTGCAACATTGAATAGCGGCGTTATTCTTGCAGTAAATCCCGCCCCCACGGTTGGATGACTGGCATGTATCGAATAGGCAATCAGAGACACTGGCCGATCCGACAGTACTGCAATGCAGTCCGCCTCCCTGGTATCCGGTGACGCAATTCTCAAACGCACAATTCTTAATGTCAGCGTTGAGCGAGGCGTTATTCAGCCACAGGCCGGCCCCGTAATATTCGGGGTATTCGATATGGCCGTTTCGGAACGTGAAGCCGTCAATGACAATACTCCCGGCCGCAGTAACTTGCATGCATCGACAGGCTCCGCCGGCGTCGAGAATCGTGGGATTGGCCTGGCAATCCCGTTCCGCGCGGGATGTCTCCGTCCCGGCAAAACCCGCATACAGTGATACGGTCTTATCGACAAGAATTTCGCTGCTGATATTGTATGTCCTTCCTTTGATCCAGATTTCCGTATTGTCGACAACCGCCTCGCTGCTTAAAGCGGCCGATAAGGAGTTGAATGCGGTTTCCCAGGTCCGGCCATCGCCGGATTCAGGCAGATCTCCGTCAACATAGGTTACCGTGGCTCGTCCCTGGCCGGAGAGATTGCATACAATGGAGGGCTGATCGGGATCGTTGGAGGTAATGGTCAGTGTGGCCTCGAATGTATTGACGGATTGCGGCTGGAACACAACCGGGATATTCATTTGGTCGCCGGGGCTTAGAATAGCGGAGCCGGCGCCGGACAGGGAGTAGTTTACCGCATCGGACAGAGCGATCGAGGAAACATTCAGGTTCAGATTTCCGATGTTGCGAATCTCTACGGTCATTGATTGGGTCAGCCCCTCGGCGAGGTCCCCAAAATACAAGCCCAAAGGAGCTACTCGGATATTGGGTTCATCCGGGCCCCAGGCGAGATAACCGGAGGTTGAGATCCCCAATCCGTCGAATACAATATCCTGATCGGCTCGGCGATTTCCGGACCAGTCAAATGCCAGACCCGTTCCGATCAGGTCCCCGACAGGCTTGAAGATCCAGATGAAACTACTGTTGGCGCATACGGTAGTAATGCCGGCGCCGGGGCTGATACCCGTTTGAAAATGCCTCTCCACATTACAGCCGTTCTCATAGATATAAACACGATCATCTGCGGCAACGACTAACCTTCCATTGGCGTATTGCATATCGACCGGCCAGAAGGAGGCGAAACAGGAACCCAGAAATGCCCCGGAAGTAGCGCTGTATCGCTCAATCTTGTATAGTTCTGTTACATAATTTGGATGACGATGTCGACCGAGGAATAAGGTGTCGCCGGCTTGCGCCATTCCGCCCAGGAAGTAGTGTGGAACCGTATCCACCGGAAAGGACTTGCTAACTCCTCCGGGGCGCAGAGGATGGCCCAGAATAGTATAGCCGCTATCGCTGCCTTTGGAGAACCACGCTGTGATTCCATCGGTCGACAAGCCGATCAATTTGGAATCGGGCCCGATGGGGGGAAGGGGGAAAATGGCCTGCAATTCACCGTCGGAACTATGGGCCCGCACCGAATTGCCGGCGAGGAAATAGAACAACTCGCGAGCGGAACAGACCGAAACTTGACCCAGAAGGAGAAGTATGACGGCCGGAACAACTTTCGTTTTCATCCACCTTTCCTTTCCCTGTCGCAGCATAGGACGTTTTTTGATAATACAAATTGATGAGACAGCAGGAAGCGGAGGATTAAAACGGCATTTCACCACACCTCCTGCAGAAAATCAGGTGCAAATCGTCCTTTTGTCGATTCGACCTGCACCATCCCCTGCTCAGTAAGTCAGAATTATACCATAATTGCCCCATTAAATCAAGCTTTTATCGAAGGCCTCTTCGTATCGCGGGATTTGCCTTGTATTGGTGCAGCGCGAAAACATAATATTATCGGACTTCAACAGAGATTAATCGCGTTGGTGTAAGGAAGGTGTATTCAATAATGTCCTTTCCCTCGGTCAAATTCCATGGATCTACCGGTTCAGTTTTTCGATCGCTTCAGCGAGACGTTTTCGATGCGCATACAACGTTTGCGGGTCCTGCGTAAATTGGCTCTTGTCTACGATGATCGCTGCGGGGATGGATAGCAGTCGTTCGGCCTGGGCGACGGTTTCCGCGTCGGCTCCTTCTTTTTTGGCTTTGTCGATAGCCTCGGACAGCAACTGGAAATATTCGAAATCTTCCAGACCCTCTCGCAGCATCTCCCAGCGGATCGAGCTGACAGGTCCTGTCAGATATTTTTGTCTGTCCTTTTCGATGTTCCGATTGGGCGGGTAGAGAAACCGTCCGTCGCCGTTGCCCCAATACCCGACAAATCCGGCCTGATAACTATAGCCGCTGACATATCCCATCGGATCGTCCCATGGATTCTGTATGGCCGGCGGGGGAAACGCCGCATTGCTCGTCCAGTAGTTGCTCTCCCAGACCAGGATGCCCTGGACATTCCACTTCCATGTCATCCAGAGCCAGATACGAAGGTCGATCGCATTGTGATCGATAAACAGACCGGGGTAGGGGGCTTTGGGGCCTGTGCAGACGTACCACCAGATCGTTTCCCCTTCGTTTTGCCGGGCCTGACATATATCGGGATTGTAATTATCCAGTATGGGGCACCAGATATCGACCGACCCGAACAGCTCCTCGATAGGCTCCTCCGTCAGCATCCGCCGCAGCTTGGGACCGGCCCGCTTGATCTCATTCATTCCGTCGATTACGAATGGATAATCCTTCGGTTCCGGTTCATCGAACCAGTAGACATATTCTTTTCCAAGCCATCCCTTGTCTTGTAAATGCCGCTGGATGGCCCCACAATAGCCGGCGAAGGCCGTTCGATACCCGGGCGAACCTTGCTCAAAGGGCCCGATTCGGCCGGGGGAGCGGCTGTGAAAGGTCCCTCCGCCGGTCCCTTCCAGCCGGAGAAGAAAACCCGTGAAACCATAGGCATCAAGATATTGTTCGGCCTGTCTGTCCCAGGCGGAAAAATCCAGTTCGGCGGTTAAAACTTCCGACTCTTCAAAACTCCCGTTGGAAATCCATTCCGTGTCGCTTCCTTCGGACTGCAAAGAAAGAGTGTCGAACCACGTTATTCCGGTGGCTTCTCCGGCTTCGCTCCAACGGGCTGCCCACAGAGAAAGACGCATATACGCGGCATTTTCTGAATGATCGGAAGGAACAAAGCGCATTTCCTCTTCTCTCCACTGGCCGTTGCCGGTTAAGGGGAAATTGATATTACGGCCCGAAATCCATCGATGGTTGGCGTCATAGGTGTTCAACGAAACCCAATACTCCTGTCCGGGCGATGCCGTTCGTGCCTGGAAGCGAAGCCGATAGGATCGGCCCTTTTCTATGGGGATAAAACGCGTCAATGAACTATTTACGGCGGCGGACGGGGACGCATCTTCCACCCGGAGGCACTTGCTTCCGGAGGCGGGATTGAAATCGACGATTTGGCCTCCTTCCCACGTCAGACCGGACCACTGAACACGAAAAGGATCCCATGGTGCGAAATTGTAGGGACTGATCCGGTGTTCGCGGAAGTCCTGCATATACAAGTCCCACACGTGTCGTTGGTCGGCTTCGCTTTCCAGGTTATGGTACCGTTTGATAATGTCCGGCGATAAGCCAAACGCCGTTTCCACATGCCCAGGATACGGCATCGTAAAATCATACACATGGACTGTGATTGGGATACGGATCGGCGGAATCCCCTCCGCCTCGACCGTCAGCGTCAATGTATGATCTCCGGCAGGGCAGTCGGCCGGAACTTTCGTGAGTATCCACAATGGTTGGTTCTGTCCGCCTTCCAGACGGATCGGACTATCCAGCGGCGGGAGGGCGTCCGGCCACCATCCCTCGCAGCCGGCCGAGTCCGTCGCCCGATTCACATAATGATAGGCGACCGGATAGACCTTTGTCGCCAAGGCGAGAGAGGCGTTTTTTCCTGTCACATTCGCCGTCAATCTGCGGATCGGCTTGTTGGGTCGCAAGACCACCTGTACCGGCTCATATTCCCCCCGGCAGGCGGACAGGGTTACGGGTTGTCGCTCCCTTTCTGCGACAGCAAGCGGCGCAGGCCGCTCCCGGCTGACCTTATAGGTGCCCTCGCACCACCACCAGGACATATCTTTTGTCTTGTCTCCGTAATATCCATAGGTTCCATCATAAAGAGGAGGAATACGATATTGTGTCCGAACTTCATAAAGAGGCGTCCTATGCTGGTCTTGTAAGCCGATTGTCATCTCATAGAGGAAAGATTTTTCAAAACTATAGGACAATGAAAAGGGGCGTGATTTTCCCGGCTCAATCGCATCCAGCGTCCAAGGCGGGCCAGAGAATTCCCCGGGAGAAATGTCCAGGGGATTGTTTCTTATCCAGGCCCTCAAGTAGATTGGCTGGCTGTCATTATTGAGGATTCGAAGAGACACGTTTGTATCGGAACCGGGCCGCAGATCACCCAGGGACAGGACTTCAACATCGATCTTTTCGCTGCTTCTGAGCACGTCCAGAAAATGAGTGGATCCCTGCCGATCCGCCGGTATGTTATTCAAACCGGCTCGGAAGGTATAGCCGTACACCTGAAAAGAACCCGGCTGGGAATTATTCTTCTTATCTGTGCTTCCCGAAGCGCGAAGTCGAACAAACAATTCCGCTGCGGGTAAAAGAGCCGCTGGAACCTCGAATTCCTTGCTATCCAGTCCTTCTATTGCGCCGACACGCTGCCAGGTTTTCCCGTCCTTGCCGCATTCGACGATACAAACGCCCGAAGTATAGTAACCGATGTGCACCTTGATCGTGGCTGTCGTAAGAAGGGCATCGCCGACCCGTTGTTTATAAAGGAGATATTGATCGGGCCCGAAGGTCCAGCGATTGGTATTAAAGCCGCATGTGAACTCTTCCAGCGGACGGGAATAATTGCCGCCCTCATCATGAAATGGCGGGTCGAAGGCGTAAATGCCGTTGCGAATGCTCTCGCCGGCGCCCAGCGTGATTTCTCCGTGAGTGGCGTGGACCGGAACTACTTCGGTCAATGCAACACGGTCGAACAGGGTGGTATCGTTTCGATGCCATTGCCCAAGCCGCAGATAGCCCCCGGCAGGATTCTTGCGCGGCGTAAGGACGAAAGAATATTCCTGCCATTTCCCGGTCGGGCTGAAATCCCGGTTGATATAATCCAGCCCGGAGATCATGTTGCCGCCGTTACCGGTCGTACGGGCATGGAATCGAAGACGATAGGCCTTTCCCGGTTCCAGGAACGAGGCATCCTGCCGCCAGAAGGGATTGTCCTGGCCGGTTCCGGTCACACTGACACACCGTTTGCCTTCCAGCGTGCTGGTTTCCCATGTCCCTTCGCCTCCCGTCAGCGTCCAGCCTTTCGGAGAGTCGGTTCCCTCTTCGAATCCGGGATTGGCCAACAGGTTCTTCGGTTCTGTCTTCTGTATGAGAATGCCGGTTGCGTCGTTCCAGGCGGAATCGGCGGCCAAAGCACATAGAGAAACGGCAAGAACTACAACGACGGCCATACGGCCGGTTACGCGAATACGATTCATGGTTATTCCTCCAAAAATAGACGTATCATGATCCACATTATACTACGCTGTTTTCGAAGAAACAAGACTTACGATGGACGGATGCGGGCTAATTTCAGGGATTATTGAACGATTTTCTGAAGAATGGATTCGTCGTTTATTCTATCGGCCTGGGGTGGAGATTCGACCGAGAGGCTGTTCCGATGGATTTGTTCGAAAAGAACGGTCAGGAAGGTATCCACGAGAAATCCGGCCGGCCAGGTCTTTGATTTCTGTTCGGAGTTCATAGTCACAAACGGAACAGAAAGCGGCAACAGCATCGTCTGATCCGTTCCGGTCAGACGCGTACAGACTTCGCTTAACACCTCGGCAATGCGAACAGGCAAAGGCGCCGTCCTTACGCCGTTCTCGCTGCCGGTATGGCAATACGACGGGTCGCTGAGCGCCCAGTATTCTCGACACGTCAGGGGACGCGAATGGTAGATCCCGCAAACATGATGGACCAGAAACGGACACGCCAGGTGCAGCGATCGGTACCAGTCGGACAATGCCCTGAGATATGCGATTTGCCGGGCGGGAAAATGTTCCGCTTTGGGAGGATGGTGGTTCAGCAGGCAGTATCCCGCCTTTTGAAAAGACCTCAGAATTTGTTGTCGCAAAACGTCCGGAAGCTCCCGCGTCTCCTCCGTAATTTGAAATGCTTCGGCCAGGGAAACCGGGACCATATAATAGCAACAGTGCGAACATCCCCTGCGGCAGGAAACGTGCTTGTTGTATCCTTTCAGGGCGATTTCCATCTGACGGCTTATCAGGTCCGATAAAGCACGGGACATGGGAACCATCTCGGCAAGGCCGGCCGCTCTGTCGAAATAACAAAAGCTCAACGAAAGACGCCGTCCAAGGATATCCAGCTCGAAAGGAACAAACCGACAATGCGGATAGACCTTCTGCACGAAGCCCTGCCGATCGCAAAGCATAATAGCCGGCGGCGTCCCTGCACAGGCTCTTTCCTGCCCAATCGATTGCATAACCGCCTATCGGATTTCGGGCAGGGCCGATTAACCTGAAGCTTATTAGAATGCCTCATTGAAAAGATTTGTGGGTACTTCCGGTTCCATTTGTAACGGAAGCCATTGTTTTGAAAGCGGTTCGGATGACCGGGCGTGCGAGCGAGTTCCGCGAGGGGATTTCCCGTCGTATTTTATCGGTTATGGTCCGGTAACATGCCGGGAAGAACGAAAAATGACCTCGGATACACGCTTGCTTATTTTTCGACAATCCGTACAATGGATGCCATGAGTAAGGACAGTGGCATGACGGAAAAAGTATCCTCGGCAGGTCTGCTTCATCAGGCGCTGGCCTGTTTCCAGCGGGGGAGGGAAGATTCCGTGGAATCCTTGTGCGCCCAGGTCCTGCAGGATCACCCCGATCATCCCGACGCCCTGCATCTGCTTGGCTTGTCCGCGTATCGACGGGGGAAATACCATGCCGCCGTGGACCTCATCCGCCGGGCGCTGCAGGGAGGGCAAACCCGTCCGGGATTGCTTAATTCCCTGGCCGCCGCCCTGCATGCCGACGGTCAGTTGGATCCGGCCGAACAGACATGCCGACAATTGCTGCAATTGAACCCGCAGTGCGAGGAAGCGTTTAATACGCTGGGAATGATCTATCAGCAGCAGGACCGGACCGACCTGGCCGAGGAGGCCTTTCGACAGGCCATTGCGATTCGTCCGAACTATGCCGATGCGCATAATAATCTGGGTGTGATCCTCAACCAGAAGTGGCAATGTGCTGCGGCGATCGAGCATTATCGTATTGCCCTTGATATGCGGCCCCAGGATCCCAGCCTCCACAACAACCTGGGAATCGCATTGTATCGCATGGGGCATTTCGATCAGGCCCTGGAGAGTCATTCGTCGGCCCTGCGTCTGGCGCCTTCCTTTGCCGAGGCCTATTACCATCGCGGAATGGTCCTGGCGGCCATGGATCGTCCTCAGGAGGCCATTTCAGACTACCAGACAGCCATTCGTCTTCAGCCGGGCCTGGCCGACGCCTTTAACAGCCTGGGCATGGTCCTGGTCAGATGCGTTCGTTGGGACGAGGCGATAGAGGCCTTTCGCCGGGCGATTGAGCTGGATCATGATTTCGCGCAGGCCTATTACAATCTGGCCAACACCTTTCGCACTGTAGGGCACTGCCGGGAAGCGATAACCATGTATGATCAGGCGATTGCGCTCTTGCCTGCATTTGCCGACGCCTATTGGAATCGCTCGACCGCCTATCTGCTGAGTGGACAATTGGCTAATGGATGGAAGGATTACCAGTGGCGGCACAGGGCCGGCCTCGATCTGGCCGTATATCCGCATTCGCTCGGCAAACCCTGTTGGGACGGTTCGAGCTTTATCGGCAAAACGCTTCTGGTTCATTATGAGCAGGGTTACGGCGATTCGATCCAGTTTTTGCGTTATCTTCCCATGGTCAAGGCGCGCGGCGGAAGAGTGCTCCTGGAGGAACGACCGGCTTTACTGGCTTTGCTCCAAGGATATCCGCATGTGGATCAGTTCCTGGCCGCCGGCAGCCGGCCTCCCTCCCCTGACCGCTACGACCTTCATATTTCCCTGCTCGATCTGCCGCAGGTGTTTCATACGACTCTGCAGACCATCCCCAACCAGGTTCCTTATCTTTGGCCTGATCCCGATAAAGTCTCCCTTTGGCGGTCTCGCCTGCCGGGAGATGGATTTCGCATCGGAATCGTCTGGGCCGGCTCGCCGCATCACGGCAATGATGCGAATCGGTCCTGTCCGCTGAATCTGTTTCTATCGCTTTCTCAAATCCCCGGCATTCGATTAATCAGCCTGCAGAAAGAAATCCAGCAAGCCGATCAATCCATTATTATGGAAAACTTTCCCATTCTCCACCTCGGTTCGGCCTTAAACGATTTTGGCGATACGGCCGCGGTGATCGCCTCTGTGGATCTGGTGATCTCTGTGGATACCGCCGTGGCCCATCTGGCCGGCGCCCTGGGAAAAGAGGTATGGACCCTGCTTCCCTTTGCCCCCGATTGGCGCTGGATGCTCCATCGAACCGACAGCCCGTGGTATCCGACCATGCGGTTATTTCGACAATCCGCCTGGGGAGACTGGGACTCGGTCTTTCAGAAGGTGCTGGCGGAACTGTCCGAGAAGGTTGGTTCTCATTCCGCACTGTGACCTTGTTCATTCAATCCGCGTGCCGAATAACGTCAAAGCGCCGGCTTTTTCGATGCGGACCTTGGCGAACTGTCCGGCCAGGGATTCCGGTCCGTTGAAAACCACGATGAAATCGGTTGCCGTGCGTCCGATCAATTGTGGTTTCCCCCCCTCGTCGGCCTGATTCAGATGCGGCTTTTTACTTAGCCCCTCCACCAACACTTTTACTTCCTGCTCCACGAACCGCTGATTGTCTGTCTCGCTGATTTCATTTTGAACCTCCAGGAGCCCCAGGTTTCTTTCCTTTTTCACAGCTTCTGGAATCGTATCGGCCATTTTGCTGTCGGCCCGGGTGCCTGGGCGGGGCGAATACTTGAACACAAAGCAGTTTTTATAGCGCGCCTCCCGCACAAGGCCGACGGTAGCCTCAAAGTCGTCCTCGGTTTCGCCCGGAAAGCCGACGATAAAATCCCCTGCGATCGCAATCTCCGGCACAATCTGTCGGGCCTGCGCCAGCAGATCAAGATATTGTCTGGCCGTATATCCTCGATGCATCGCCTTGAGAATCCGATCCGAGCCGCTCTGGGCGGGAATATGCAGGTACGGACAGATCTTATCGATATCCGCCATGGCGTGCAGGATCGCCTCGTCAAACCGGCCTGGATGGCTGGTGATAAATCGAATCCACTCGATTCCGTCGATCCGGGCGGTCATTTCCAGCAGATCGGCCAGACCATAGTGCCGGTCCCCGTTTCGATAGGAATAGGAATTGATCGTCTGACCCAGCAGAGTAATCTGCCGTACGCCCTGATCGGCCAGTTTTTTAGCCTGTTCGACGAGGACATGAGGCGAGCGGGATTCTTCCGGTCCGCGCACATACGGCACGATGCAATACGTGCAGAATTGGTTGCAGCCCCGCATCGCCCGGACAAACGCCTGCCCCGGGATATGGTTGGCATCCGAATCATAGGCGTATTCGAATTGGTCCAGGGCGTGTAACTGCCCGGGCTCGGCCGCTGTCCGAATCTTGTCGGTTACCGCCAGTGTCTTTGTCCGCCGTTCCAGGATTTCCTCGATCAGGCGGGGAATATCGGGCAATTGGGCTGGTCCTGCGACAAGATCCACCGCTTCATGCGAAAGCAGATCGGATCCCAGCCGCTGGGCCATACACCCGATCACCGCAACCACCAGTTCGGGCCGGTTCTCTTTTATGTGCTTGAGATGCCCCAGATGCGACAACACCCGGTCCTCGGCATGCCGGCGAACCGAGCAGGTATTGATCAGTACGATATCGGCCTCACTGGCGTGCTCGGTCGGGATAAAACCGGATTGCCGCAGGGCCGAAACGACCAACGCCGAATCCAGCTTATTCATCTGACAGCCGAAGTTTTTTACATGGAATTTCCGTGTATTCATAGAAACAGAATCATACCAGAGCGGGATGGAAAATTCTAGGAATCGAAAAAAAACACGGCGATCCATAGGATTTGGCGCTCGATCGTATGGAGTTCTCATTGACGCCGTGCAGGATCTATGATAAACCTGTCCCTCAACAGGAATAGAGAAACGGAGGTAACCTATGGCTAAAAAGACACAGTCGCAGCCGTGGAAGGACAAGATCTGCCATCCCGCCCAGGTTGGCGGAATCGAAATCAGCATTCTGGACGATGGTCCCGGCCGGGGCGCTCGGATTGCCTGGATCAACACCGGCACGCCCCTGCGCTATAAAATCGTCATTGACCGAGCCATGGACATTGTGGACGCCTTTTACGGGGCGACCAGCCTGGCCTGGATCAGCCACGGGGGCATTACCGCCCCTCGCCCGGACGCCAATACCGGCCTGGAATGGCTGTATACATTTGCGGGCGGCCTGGTCGCCACCTGCGGCCTGACGCATGTCGGCGGGCCGGAATCGGATGAATACGGTCAGCGGGGCCTGCATGGTCGCATCAGCAACCTGCCGGCTGCGATCGAATCCATCCAGCAGCCCGACCCGGCGGCGGGAATCCTCGATATGAGCATCACGGGGATCGTCAGGGAATCCCGTGTTTTCGGCCCCAGCCTGGAACTGCGGCGGACCATCTCCGGCAGGCTGGGCGATCCGACGATCCGGATTCACGATGTGGTCTCCAATCGCGGCACGCAGGCCGTCCCCCACATGCTGTTATACCACTGCAATTTCGGCTGGCCTCTCGTGGACCAGGGCGCCGACATTCTCTACAAAGGCGTCTGCCGATCCCGAGGGCTGGATATGGACAATGCGATTTTCAACAATCGGCGCAACTATCGCAAATGCAGCGCGCCGCTGGAATCGCATCGCGGCGGGGGGGAAGGCTGCGGATTCATCGATGCGGCGGCCGACAGGAAAGGAATCGTCACAGCCGGCTTGTATAATCGCGGGCTTGGCCTGGCGCTGCAATTGCGATACAACAGGCGGCAGTTGCCGTGTCTGGCCAACTGGCAGCACTGGGGCATTGGCGATTATGTCTGTGCCCTGGAGCCGGGCACCAATTTCCCCATCGGCCAGGCGACGGCCCGAAAACAGAAGAAACTCCTCCATTTGGCCCCCGGAAAAAGCCGTGTCTATGACCTGGAATTCACGATCCTGACCGAAAAAGAGGAAATTCAAAAGCTCCTTCGATGGACAGGAACAGGCCGGTAAGGAAAATCGCCTTGTTGAAAAGATTTGTGGGCGATTCCGAATCCTTTTGCAACGGAAGTCATTATTTGGAAAGCCATTAAGCTGTCTGG